>DASUXB010000066.1:0-15994 GCA_036378195.1 Nitrososphaera sp. | reverse complement strand
GCCTGTTATCAAGTTTGCCTGATTATATAATTTTTCAGCCTTACAAAGGCATAAATTGCAACGCCCTTGCAGGAAGGGGTGCTGAGGTACCCAAGCTAGGTAAGTCGTCCTAGACCCTGAACGGGGTCAGCCTCGAGATCAAACGCTGACGTGCTAGCTGATGTCCTTCGGGACTCGTGGGTTCGAGTCCCACCCTCAGCGCTTTTCCCAAAGGTTCTACCAAAAGAGCTAAAGATGCCCGCAAGCAAAATACTCGTAAAGTGGCGCAAAAAACTAGAAGAAGCAACCGCAGGCCTGGACGGCCTGATGGAATCAGTAACAAAGAACCTGTCAATGCCTTTTTTGGCACGCATTCCTTCTGAAATGTGACAGGTTTTGACGGTAAACCTCCGAGCCAGACTGGCCAAAAGCGGCAATTATTGAGAGATGTTCATGTTCAGCTAATAGCAGTGGCTTCTAAAGTTAGACTACTCACTCGTTATCTAGTATGGCTGGTTAGCGAACAAATCTTCATTGCAGCGAAGTAACAAGACAGTTAGTTTGTTTAAGCAAAAATTCTGGTACGCAGAAGTATTGATTGTCGTATTTTCTGTAAACATTCCGGCTATCATTCTAAATTACTTCGAGCCAGAGAATTGGTTTGTATGGAACGCGCTAGCCGTTGGAGCCACTTCAGCCACGGTTTTCATATTGAACAAAATCCGCAGAGTTGAATTGTTCAAGAGCCCCGCCTGGAGCTGGGAAATTCTGGTCATATACATTACGGAAGTGTTTGCACATCGGCTATTACTTGCTGTAGTAGTAGGAGGCACGCATCACGATTTTTTCCTTAGTACCCCCTTGATAATTCTGTCTGCAGGGATCGCCTTTTTGGCTGCGTTTCTGCTGCATAAAGTTCCTGAAGAAAAAACGCCATGATTGTTCAATCAGGAAGGCCTTTGTTGGAAATGCCACAAGGACCTAAGGACTAACGAATCGATTGTTTCAAGGAATGGCTCCGCCCATCATGGTGTTATCGTGAAAAGTATGCAAAGCTTCTACTACACATCATCTAGCCCTTTTTACCGGTTTTATCCCCCCCCACCTTAGACACCCGAAAGGCGGGGTTATTGATGACCCTCTAGCTCAGAAATCATAAGCGGGCATATCACCAATCGCCTACCAAAGAGCAAAAACCTCATTGAAAAAGCATCCAAATGTAAGATATCCCCGGATTGAGTAGGTTTTTATCCTATGTTGACCTTTTGGCAGACATTGGACTCTCCGGTATTCAAATGTAATACATGCGGCCGCGAATTTGAGATAGGTTACCAGCTTGAAATGCACACCGAATTTGTACATAAACCCAAAAGTCCATTCAAATGTGAAAAGTGCGGCCAAGAGTTTACCATTAAAGAACAGTTAGAAAATCATCAAAAACACTATTTTCATGATAGCAAGGATAGTCCCAAAAATGATTACAGAGGTGGGCGTCCTAGCGAGCCTCAGAGAAAATTGTATTGACGCAGTAACAGAACCAACTTCGCATTGCGAGTCGAGCCGCTAAGAAGAATATTAAGCACCCCGAGTATTATGATGATGTGTCGAGGGAATCTAAAAAGAACCCTCGGGCAAGCGTGGAGGATTCGAGTTCCACCCTCGGCGCTTCTAGTCTAAAGGGCGTACATTCAATCACTCGCTCTCTGACGTGGCGACGTTTGCCCACTTGAATGACGTACTGTCTTTTGCCTTTACGGCCCAGAAATCGTACAAGCCTGACTTTCTATCGCCAGCATCGTTCAGCCCTGTGCTCCCAGTCGCTCCCGTGTACGAGTCGGCCGCGTGGATAAAGGCGTCACGCAGGGGCGTGCCCCTGTCATCCTTTTGGCTCTCCAGCGTCAGGGCCGACACCCACAGCGCGTCGTACGTCACCTCTGTGTACGACTGGGGCGTCCTCCCTATCCTGTCCGCGATTTTTCCTTCCACACTCTGGAAAGCCTCGTCTTTCTTGACCCCGAAAATCGGGTTTATGAAATGCGTCTTTACCGAAAACGCGGCCGCGTCCGTGTTCTTTACCACGTTGATGTTCTGAGCCGAGCCGTCGCTTCCGTACCATCTTACTGCCGCAAGGTCCGGATGCCTGTCTGCCTGGAGCAGGATGGGCGTCACCTCGTCAAAGGCGACGATGTAAACTCCGACGGCCTGCGAGCCATACTGCTGTTTGGCCTCTTTTACTTTTGACTCTAGGGATCTCAGCTCCTGTTCCCACATTATGAAATTGATCCTGTGCAGGCTGGAAGAAAAATCGCCGACAGGAGGGTCGTATTGCACCCCGTCAACCACCTTGCCTCCTAGTTTTTCAAATTCCTGCTTTAGGAACTTTTGGAGGTTGTTGCCAAAGACGTCCGCCCTCACCATCGGCACGACAACCTTCACGCCATCGTCCCACATCTGCCTTGCAACCGCCTTTGCCTGGTGAGTGTCGTCAGGGACGAGCCGAAACACGTTGTCTCCAGATATCGACAGGTCGGGAGCGGTGCTGCTCATGCTGACTATCAGGATGCCTTTTTCGTCGGCGTACTGCTTGACTGCGGCGACCTCTGCGCTTGTTGCCGGGCCGACAACTATCCGTATCCCTTTTGACTCTAGCACTTTTAGCTTTTCAAGCGCGACTTTGGGGTCCGTCTTTGTGTCCTCGATGGCAAGCCCAACCCTGCTTGTCGAGCCGGATTTCGCCAGTTTGTCGTTTACGTCGTCCACAGCTATGTGCAGCGCCGTCTCGTACTCTTGGGCGTAGGAAGACCTAGTACCAGTGAGTGGCAAAAGCGCCCCGACCAGCGTCACCGAGTCGCTTCCTGCCGCCGGCAGGACAAGTTCCTCAGACTTTGTCACCTGCGAAGTCATAAAGCCGTAGCTGAGCATTCCTCCGATCAGGATTACTGCCACTGCGATCTGGAGGTATCGGGTCCTGTTTGTGGTCCTGTTTCTGCCAAACAACGCCTCTGACTTTTCGTGCCTTGGGAGGCCAGAAGAAGCCGTGCTGTTGTTCTCTGCGCCGTGGTGGTCCGTATAGGCTGCCGCCAGGTACTTGTTGAACCACAATAACCCGCCGGCGAGAAGCAGGTATTCCGCCCCAAAGAGCAGCGAGGACAGCCACACCTGCTCGTAAAGGCGTGAGATGATGATGAACGCAAACCAGCTGTCGGTTATGACGATGCAAAAGAGGGACAGCGCCTTGAAAATCCAGGGTATCGACCATGGCCTTTCCTTCCATAGTCTAAAGAGTATCGGAAGCGCGGGGATCATCAGGACCGCGTTCATTATGGGGTACCCAGCAAGGACTGCAAACATCAGCCAGCCTTCCTGCCTTGACAGGTCCAAAAGGCCCGCCGTGAGCGGGACAAGGTACGCAAGGAAAGCTACGTTGCAGGCAATGCTTGCAAGCAGAACACGCTTGCTGGATTTGCTGCGAAACTCGTGATAGGTGGCAAAGAGGTTGTACGCAAAAAACGGATACCCTGCAAGCCAGAGTATGTCCGACAGCGAAGGCATGGGCGCCGCCACGTGGTAAACAAGCTCATAGCCCGCCCAGATGATGTCGGCGCAGAACCACAGTATGAGGCCCGCGGCAAGGGAAAGATATGATTTTGCGTGCGAGCGGTTGTGGCGAACCTGCCTGTACGACAGGATAATTGCCAGGGCCGCCGCGACGGTTACTGTGGCAGTTACTATCACCTCGGCGTAAGCGCCCCTGCTTTCGGCAGGCGCGAAATAGAGGATGGAATTAGCGGCAGTGATAGACACGATTAACCCGAGCAAAAGCACGGTTGGCGTAAGTCGCGCCCCTGCCATCATCGTCATTATCACAGTCGTTGGAGGTTGGCTCTATATAAGAAACTTGTACTCCCTTTTGCATATTCCAAAGGAAAGTAGAAGCCTGGCGCTTTTTTCTTGCTACTACTGAGACCTTGCCTTGAGCCACTGCCCCACTTTTGGGAGCACGTTGTTCTGCGAGTACGAGCTGGCGATTAGCCCGACGTGGCCAGTGTGAAAGCGCATAAGGCGCTTGTCGGTGCTTGACACCATGTCGTTGAGGGGCACGCTGCATTCCGGCGAAACAAGGTGATCCTCGTCTGCGACCAGGTTGAGCAGGGGCACGGTTATCTTTGACAGGTCGATGACTAGGTCGCCAAGGTGGAACTCGTTCTTGGCAAGCAGGTTGTCCTGGTAGATGTCGGAAATCCACTGACGAAAAGTCTCGCCGGCTATCGGAGGCGTGTCGTACAGCCACTTTTCGATGCGCAAAAAGTTGCCGACGAACGGCTCGTTGTCGATGTTCTGTACTAAATTAAAGTACTTCGCTACTCCCTGCTTGAACGGCTTTAACGCTGAATAGCAGGCAAACAATTGCTCCGGCGGCAGGTTGCCTATCGTGTCGACCATCTTGGCCACGTCCATGTGCTTGGCCATGTTGCCGATGACGGTAGAGTCTTTTTCGGTGTCAATGACTGGCGCAATCACCGCCAAGTTGCGCACCTTTTCCTGGTGGAGAGCGGTGTACATTATGGACATAGACGCGCCCATGCAGTAGCCGTGCAGAGTCAGCTTGTCCTCCTTGTTCTTTTTCAGCACAATGTCGACGCAGTCGTCGATGTAGCCGTTGACATAGTCGTCAAACGTCACGTACTTGTCCACCGTTGACGGGTCTTTCCAGTCGATGAGGTAGACATCAAAGCCCTGCGTCAAAAGGCTCCTTATCCAGCTCTTGTCGGGCTGGAGATCAAGCACGTACGACCTGTTGATTAGTGCATACACCGCAAGTATCGGCGTCTTGAATGTCTTGCTCACAAGGGGCTGGTAATGCAAAAGCCTGTAGGCCCTCGTCTCTGCCAGCACTTCGTGCGGCGTCTGGCCTACTTCGACCTTTCCCGCGGCGTGCAGGACTTCCCTTGTCTTTTCAATCTTGCGGAGGTTCTCCTGCGCCTCTTTTGCCGGGTCTTCGACCGGCTTTTTCTTTGCCGGCTCTGTCACAGTGGCAACAGCAGGCGCCTTTTGCTGCTCTTGTTGCTGTTTTTGCTGTTGCTGCTCCTCTCCTTGCTTGTCTGGAAGAGTTTCCTGCTGCGTCATGGCTGTTTTTCCAGACTCCTTTTCAGGTCACGGACGGTCCTCTTTAGCTCGTGAATGTCCTTGAGGATCTCGTCCATCTCGCCCCTCGTCGGCAGGTTGAGTGCCTTGAAGTTGCGCTCGGTTATGGTCTGCATGGCTCTCGACATGTCCAGCTGGCTGCTGAACAGCTTGCCGTAGACCTGCGAAAATTCGGGCGACGCGTACAGGCCGGTGAACGCGTCCTCAAACGCCTCTATCATGGCCTTGCGGTAGCCGTCAAAGTCGTCCTTGGTCGCAAACTGCTTTGGCGCTCTTTCGACGGTCTCCTTTGACGCCTTGGCGTACGCGGCGTTTATCATGGCCCAGTAGGCGTCCATGTGGGTCTTCATGTCTGCCATTATCTTGCCTAGGCTGACAAACTCGTTTGCATAGCTGTTAAAGTCCTTCGTAAATGCGTACATGGGGCCTATGGTTGGCAGCTTTAGCACCTCGGACCACATGTCAAACATCTTGTTTGCCTGGTCCGGAGTCAGCCCGGGCTTGAAACTGCTGCTGTTGTTAGTGTCATCGGTCATTGAACCACTTCTATTATTGGCTAAGGTAAAATTCACCCGCCAACTATTATAGTTTGTCTGTCCAGAATTTATGCTAATATATAGAATATTATGTAAAATCTCTACTATTCAGTACACATTTTGGAGCCTCTGCAATTGTAGAAACTGCATTTGACAGCTGAGATAATTGTTCGACAGTTGACATGGAGCGAGATCTTTCAATTATTAAAAAAACATTTTATAAAGGAACTGTCCGCATTTCAAAACGCGGGCTCGTAGCTCAGCATGGATAGAGCGCCTGCCTTCTAAACATCCTCTGTTTCTGAAGACAGCCGGAAGTCGTGGGATCGAAGCCCACCGGGCCCGCTTCTTTTACTTGTTATTTTCTTGACAACAGTGCGTACGCCCCGCCGACCGCGTACGCTATTGCTATCAGTATCCTTGAGACCATGACCGCAACGTCCTGGTTGGCCGCAAAGAGCGAGCTGTCTATCACAAAGGCAACGGGCAGGGCCACGAGCGATATTGCGCCCACCAGCAGCTGCTCCGGGTTATTCTGGCCGCTGTACTTTCTCATCAGGATGTAAGTGGAGAGGTTGCCCAGGCCGATGCCAAGCAGGATGAGGTACTGGTAGGAGTGGGGAAACGCGCCGATGGCCGCAAACGGACCGGCCCATGACACACCGTTTACCACCTTTGCACCAGTCGACCACTTGATACTGGTCTTCATGCGCCCGCGGATGGCCGGGAATGCCTTGCGAAAGCGCGGGCCTGCGCCGGCAAGCGCTCCGCCAAAACTGCCTATCCATATTATTGCGTACCAGTAAAGCGGCATGTTGTTGAGTGCTACAAGCTCTGAAAGAACCGAGCCGGCGCCAACGGCCGCTGACACTGCCACGAAAAGGACGCCAAACGCCCGCCTGGTCTGGAGCGCCGAGTTTTCCAACACCCGGTATGGGCCATATATCTAATTTAAAGCAAATCGTAAAAGAAGGAAAGAGGGAAAGGAGGAGGGGGCAGAAGGGAGCCCTTACTTTGCCGCGCCGGACACCTTGGCCCACTTTGCCATCGCGCCTGCCGCCGTGACCCACTCTATTACCGAGTGGTAGACCGGCACGTTGGCGTCCTCGATGCGCTTTGAGATGTTCTTGGTGAACGGGCCTCCCATCGCGCCGATGAGTATGGGCTTTTTCTTTTGCTTCTGGAACGAAGCAAGAACGTCAACAATCGTTTCTTCAAGCGGGTCGTCCTGGAAGACGAACCACGGCATGATGATGTCGACGTTGGGGTCATCCATGAACGCCTGTATCGCAAAGCGATAGTCGTCGGCGTTTGCAGAGCCGGTGATGTCGCACGGGTTGCCGATGACGTACGTCGCAGGATAGTGCTCCTTGAAAGCCTTTTTGGTCTGCTCCGACAGCTCTGCCACCTGCAGGCCGAGGCGCTCAAAGTTATCAATCGCTGCAATGATTGGCCCTGCGCCGTTTGTGACCATTGCCACGCGGCTTCCCTTTGGAACAGGCTGCCAGTTCAGCGCCTTTAGCGCCGCTGTCAGTTCTTCATAGCTGTCTGCACCGATGATCCCTGCCTGGTCCAGCGCGCCCTTTACGACGCCGTACGAGCCGCCGAGCGACCCTGTGTGCGAAGCAGCCTGCTTGGCGCCCCTTGCGCTTCTGCCGTTCTTGAAAACTACGATTGGCTTTTTGCGCTCGGTAATGACCTTCTTGGCGGTGTTCATGAACTTGCGGCCATCGCCGAGGCCCTCGACGTACAGGCCGATTACCTTGGTGTTTGGGTCTTCAGAGAGGTACCATATCATGTCGGCTTCGTCCACGTCGGACCTGTTGCCGTACGAGATCATCTTGCTCATGCCAAAGACGTCGGAACTCTCCATGAAAGCGATCCCGACCGTTCCGCTCTGCGAGAGGAATGCCACGTTGCCGTTCTTTGGACGGAGCATCCTTGCGTGGCCCTGGAACGCGCAGTCGAGGCGGTTTGCGCCGTTGAACATGCCGATGCAGTTGGGGCCGATGATCCTAATTTTCAGCTCTTGCGACAGCTTCTTTACCTCTGCCTCGATGGCGGCGCGCTCGCCTCCGAGCTCCTTGCCTCCACCGGAAATGACTACAAAGTTGTGTATGTTCTTCTTTGCAGCCGACCTCATCAGGTCCGGCACGAATTTCAGATCAACTGTCACGACTACGAGCTCGACGTTTTCAGAGATGTCGTCGAGGCTCTTGTACGCCTTGATGCCCATTATCTCCGGGTAGCCCTTGGCGTTTACCGGGAATACCTTGCCCTTGTAGTCGTGCTTGATCATGCTCTCAAGAACCGAGTTGCCGACCTTGCCTGCTTCCGGCGAAGCGCCGATGAGCGCAATCGACTTTGCATTAAAGAACAGGTCCATGTGCGACGAGTCTGGCTGCGCCTTTGAAATTGCACCTGCGTCGACTGCCTGCTTTAGGATTATCTTGGCGTCGACAACGTAATAGTCCTTCTCGTAGGCAATGACGGGGTTAAAGTCGATGCTCTCGTAGTACGAGGCCATCTCTGTGCCGAGGTTGCCGATGCTCACGAGGGCGCTTGCAATCATGTCCTTGTCGACCGGCGCCGCGCCGCGGAACCCTTCGAGGATCTTCTTGCCCTTTAGTTCGTTTATCATGTCCAGCGCGTCCTGCTTTGTAATCGGCAGTACCCTGAATGCTACGTCCTTGAAGATTTCGGTGTAAATGCCGCCGATTCCGACCATGATAATCGGGCCAAACTGCGGGTCATTCTGCAGGCCGACGATGAGCTCTGCGCCGGACGGCACCATCTTTTCAAGGAGTACGCCCTTGACCGTCTTGTATTGCTTGGACAGCCTATCGTGCATGTCGCTGAAAGCCTCTTTGACCTGTGCCTCGTTCTGCAGGCCGACCTTGACGCCCTTGACATCTGTCTTGTGCAGGATTTCCGGCGACACTATCTTGGCGACAAGCGGAAAGCCCATTGCCTTGGCCTTTGCCGCGGCGTCTGCCTCGCTTGTGACAAGCGCGTACGGCGGCACCTTGACGCCGTACTCTGTCAAAACCTGTTTAGCCAATTCTTCTGTGATTACTTTTTCTTTGGTTGCAAAAACATCATCAAAGATCTTTTGGACCTTTTGATTCGCCATATTGAATCTGAGGAAAAGCTTCTCAAGCTTCTTTTATAGTTACCTAAGCATCGCTGTAAAGTTTCTATACATAACCTTGCACTTTTTTTCAAGTTCTGGCAAGTCGCCGGGAGCCGGGAGGATGTCTTTTGCGTCAATCTTTTCAGCCCTCGTCTCTGCTTCATACTCTTTCATCCAGCTCTTGATGAGGCGCTCGTTCACCTCCAAGTGGAACTGGACGCCTATCGCGCTGCCAATCCTGAATGCTTGCGGATAGAGGTCGGTGTATGCAAGCACGGTTGCATCCTTGGGTAGTTCGTACGTGTCGCCATGCCACTGAAAGACCCTCATCTTTTTCTCGCCGATGCCCGAGAACAGGCCATCCATTCCTTGCGGCGACAGTAGGACGTCGTGCCACCCTATCTCTTTTTTTCTGCCCTTGAACACCCGTCCGCCGGCCGCTTGCGCTATCAGCTGCGAGCCAAGGCACACGCCGAGGACCGGGATGTTGTTCTTGATTGCGTCCCTCATCAGGTCCTGCTCTTTCTGCAGATGTGGAAGATTGTCATAGACTGCCATCGGGCCTCCAAGAACGACGATTGCAGAATAGCCAGACGATTTAACGGGTACGCCGTCCTGCGCATTGGCGTTTTCTATCTCAAAGCCGTCCTCTCTAAACATGCCTTCAAGCGTGCCGAGCGTCTCGCAGGCGATGTTCTGGATGGAAAGGACCTTTTTCTTCAAGCACCTCAATGTCGTGCCGGGCGGTATTTATTGTGTCGCCGGCGTGGCACAAATATTAAATCGCAGCAATGCTAAATTACAGCTGCCTATGGGCTATCAGGCAAACGACGAGCAAGTCCTTGAGAAGCTCAGGCATTTTGTCGGGATGCTTAACGAAGAGTCTGAAAGAGGCTCTGTCATTGTAGTGGAGGGCAGACGCGACGCCGAGGCACTCTCCAGCATCGGCTTTACAGGAAGCCTAGCCGTGTTCCACAACTTCAAGGGCATTGCCGACTTTGTGGACTGCCACGGCCACGAGAAAAAAAAGATAATCCTGCTCCTTGACATGGACCGGACAGGCAAGTACCTCACAAGCAGGCTCCTTTCAAACCTCCAGTCAAGCAGGAACAACGTCAGCCTCTTTTACAAGCACGCGCTGGCCAAGATAACAAACGGCAAGGTGAGGCACGTTGAGGATCTGTCTATCTATGCGCAGCAGATGGCCGGGGTGACAGGCGCCCGCAAGGACCTCTACTTTTACACATGAGACGTATCTTTCGACACACAAAAGCACTTATATTCAAGCGAGCGTGAATTTCAAATCGTTACGGACAAACCAGTAAACGAGGTTATGAATAAAAATTGCCTAGCACAGGAATCGTAAAGTATCATGTTAAGCTAAAGTTTGAAGTTGATGGTTTGGTCGAGAAGGCCGACATTATCGGTGCTATTTTTGGACAGACCGAAGGCCTCCTTGGACCTGAGATGAACCTCAACGAGCTGCAAAAAGTGTCAAAGGTTGGACGAATCGAAGTGAACGTCGAGACAAAGGGCAACGTGGCCAAGGGCGACGCTCTGATACCCATGAGCACCGACATCTCTACCGCCGCACTTATCGCCGCGGCAATAGAGAGCATCGACAAGGTCGGGCCGTTCCAGGCCAAGTTCCAGCTGATGGGCATCGACGACATCCGCGCAATAAAGAAAAAGGTCATCGTCGACAGGGCCAAGAAAATAGTGCAGGATTGGGCTACCAAGACCATATCAGAGGGCGAAGAGATGCTCAAGGACGTCTACGACGCAAGCAAACCGGGCAAGCTCACGTCATACGGAAAAGCGCAGCTTGCGTGCGGGACAGGCGTTTTCGATTCAGAGTGGATAATACTTGTGGAAGGTCGGGCAGACGTCATCAATCTGCTGCGCGCAGGCTATGACAACGCTATTGCTATTGAAGGTGCCAAGATCGACGAGACCGTAGTAAAGCTGACGGAGGGCAAGAAGGTTATCGCCTTCCTTGACGGCGACAGGGCTGGCGACCTGATACTTAAGGAGCTGGCCGGCGTGGTCAAGATAGACAAGGTCCTCCGGGCACCGACCGGGAGAGAAGTGGAAGAATGCACACCCCTTGAAGTCGCCGAGATACTAAAAGACGCGTATTCTCTTGACGTTCCAGCAAGACCGCAGCAGGAGCAGCCGCCTATGCAACAAGAAGAGCGCAGGCACGAGCGCCGCGACCGCGACGACCGCGGCGGGGGAGGCTACGGTGGCAGAAGAGACCGCGGAGGATATGGAAGGCGGGATCGCGGAGGCTACCGCGACAGAGACAGGGGCGGCTACCGCGACCGCGACGACCGCGGCGGGGGAGGAGGAGGCTACGGTGGCAGAAGGGACGACTATCAGGACCGCAGCCGCGAAGATTCCTACGCCCCTGCGCCAGCACCGCAAGAAGAGCCTGTACAAGCGCCAGTGACACCCGGACAGCCATCGGCAGCGGCGGCAAACGACGCGCCAGAGCTCCTGACTGCAATCCGCGACGTGTACCCGCAGATAAACGAGACGCTTGAGGCAATCATCCTCGATGGCTCGATGAAGCAGCTGCTAAAGGTTCCGGTATCCGAAGTAATCAAGAGGCTGGACTCCGCGGAGGGCGCCAAGTACCTAGTCATCGACGGCATCGTGACCCAGAGGCTGGTCGAGGCTGCCGACAAGGCGGGCATTGAGTACGTCGTGGGCCACAGGACCACCGGGGTCAAGCCGAGCGACATCAAGGTGCGGACCTTTGGCGACGTGGGCATCACGAACTAAATGCCGGAAATAAAACTGCAGCACATCCTGACGATGGTGCAGCTCCTGTCAAAGGGAGCGCGCCACAATTTTATCGAAGTGACCACTGCGGACCTTGGCAAGAACATCGGAAGATCTCAACAGGCCGCTTCAAAACACCTTTTGGATCTAGAGACTGCGGGATATATAGAACGTACAAGGCGCGGCCAGAAATTCGCGGTGCGCGTGACTGACAAGGGCAACACCGAGATCCAGAGCCTGTTTGCGTCGTTAAAGTCGGCGCTTGAATCCGCGCCGGCTGCCGTCGACTTTGAGGGAAGCGTCGTTTCAGGCATGGGCGAAGGCGCCTACTATATGTCGCTTGAAGGCTACAAAAAGCAGTTCCTTGAAAAGCTGGGCTATGAGCCGTACCCCGGCACGCTCAATGTGCGCCTGACGGACCAGGTGTACATGAACGCAAGGCGGGAGCTTGGACGCCACCCTTCGGTATTCCTTGACGGCTTTTCAGACGGCACGCGCACGTACGGCTGGGTCAAGTGCTATAGGGCGTCAATAAACGGCAGCGCGATGGAAAACGCCGCCGTCCTTGTACTGGAACGCACGCACTATGACGACAGTATGCTTGAAGTCATTGCGCCGGTTTCGATAAAGGATGCGACCGGGATAAAGAACGGCGACAGGATAAGGGTGCAGGTAATGATAAACAACGATAATAACAATCATCAGATGCCGTAGATGGTGTCGCCAAGCTCTTCCTTTATCTTGGACGATTTTGACCCGGGTATTGGAGTCGAAAGCCTCATCACCTGTACGTTGAGGTTGCGCTTTTTGCAGTTCTCTGCAACGTCCTTTTCGCTATGCGCCTGGTCATAGCCGAGCGCAATCACGTCCGGCCTGACAAACTCGACCGTGTCGTAGAGCGTTCCTTCCCTGCCGATGAGCGCAAGGTCTACAAAGTTGAGCGATTCGACAAGCTCTTTTCTAAGGTTCTCGTCGTGGTATATCTTGCGGTCCTTCTTTATCTTTTGCGCAGTCGCGGTCCTTGCGATGACTGCCACCAGAACGTCCCCTACGCCTTTTGCCGCCTTTAGCGTGTGGATGTGGCCGGGGTGTATCAGGTCAAAGACCCCTCCCACGAGCACTACCTTGAGCGCGTCGCGGCCGATGAATGACAATTTCGGAGGGTTGCTTCCCTTTTCAACCATTCCTTTTGCCGCCAGGTGCCTTACACGCTCGCCAAAGAACTTTCTGCCGACTGGCATTTTTGCCACGAGCCTGTCATACGCCGACACGGATGGATCAAGCGTGCTTGCATAAATCGCAGCGAGGATAGACTTGTCTTCAGGCTCCATCTGTTTGTGGTCTCCGAAAGCGACAGGATGTGGAGCTGTTAACGCTATAAATCATTCGACTTTTTTTAATACCTGTAAAAAGAGGAGTCAAACTTGCATTAGGCAAATAAGCAAGCGATGCCTCTTTTTTCATGTATATGCACACATGTCGTTATCGCCGGCAGAGATAAAGCGCAGGTTGGAACAGAACTGGATACAGTTCCTGGCTGCAAACTCTGCCCGGCTTTCGATGGACACGCTCGACGGCGCAAGCCCGCCGTCCGTGTTTGTGGGAAGATACGGCTACCCAAAGGTGCGAATCGGGCCGATGATACCCCCTGTCCATGGCGACACGACGGTCTACGACAAGACCGAGATGTGGGTGGGAAAGACGCTTGAGGAGATTGCCAACCTGCGCCTGTCGCTTGTACGAGGAGTAATGAGCGTAAACGTCGGCGACACGACGGGCCGTTACATAGAGAACCTTCAAGAGCTTGCCATGTCAGAGAGGCCCGCAGAAAGCGAGGCAACGTTTGAAAAAAAGCCGCTTGCAGACGCGGAGCTTGGCCGGGAGCTTCGGCTAAACACGGAAGCGGCGCCCTTTGGACCCGCCGCGCCGATAAAGACGTTCAAGGCGTCGTCGCTTTCGGCAGACCAGAAAATCGAGTCGGCGTTCTACGACGGCGACTTGCGCGCCAAAGACGCGGTGATGGAGCTCTACAAAAAGGGGATAGAGACTAGCAGTATACACCGCGTCCTGAGCGTTGGGATGCTCGGGCTGAAAAAGAACCGCAAGCTGGTGCCAACAAGGTGGAGCATAACTGCGACAGACGACATCATCTCTGCAAGCGTCGTCAGGCAGAACGAGGCAAACGAAAGCATCGATATGTTTGAAGTGAGGCAGTTCTCGCACCTTGGCAACTATTACTCTGTCATATTGATACCCGACAGCATTTGGAGTTTCGAGATGATCGAGTCGTGGTACGCCGGCGACGGCAAGATGGCCACCGGCGCCGACTATGAGGACGCAAGGGGCCTCGACCACTACCCTTCAATCGCCGGCGCGTATTTTGCAGCGCGGCTTGCAGTCGCCGAGCATTTATCGAAAAGGCGCAGAAAGGCCGCCGCGCTCGTGCTGCGGGAAATACATCCCGAGTACGTGATGCCCGTGGGAGTGTGGCAGATACGGGAGGGCGTGCGGGAGGCGCTCAAAAAACCTGCAAAAGCATTTGACGGCCTCGACGGCGCGGTGGCGTTTGCGTGCTCGACAATGTCTCAGTCAAGGACGGACATGCTGCGCCACAGCCAGCTGTACCGCAATTTCAGGTCGCAGACAAGGATTACTGATTTTTAACACGCAAAGGGTCATATACTGCTACTACGAAGTCTCGAGCATGAGCGACGCCCTTCCAGAAGGCGTAAAGTACCTTGTCCCAATAGTGCCGGTAGAAAAGGCCCCGAAAATCACCGATCAGGCAAAGGCGGAACTAAAGGGCGTGGGCATGATGGATGAAAAGGGCAAACTAAAGATCAAAGGCGTCAGTCCCAAGATGCTGAAGCGCATGAAGCAGGAGCAGGTCGCCTGCCCTGTACTAAAGCAGGACATCGCCTTTGTGCAGTGCTACGTCTGCCGCAATTTCCACAGCAGGATCTCCGGCCAGGTGTACTGCAAGGGCGAGCCCCTCTAGGAAACTTTCATAAACCCTGCCACAACGCTGCATACCTGTTGAGTTCTCAGCAGCCGCCAAAGGAAGCAATGGGCATTACCGCCAAGAAAGATGACGATTTCAGCGAATGGTACACGCAGGTGGTGATGAAGGCCGGTCTTGCCGACTATGCGCCAGTCAAGGGCTTTATCGTCCTTAGGCCGTACGGCTATGCCATCTGGGAGTCAATTCGCGACATGCTTGACAGGCGGTTCAAGGAAACCGGCCACCAGAACGGCTTTCTTCCTGTGCTGATACCGGAGGACTTGCTTTCAAAGGAGGAGGACCACTTTGCGGGCTTTACCCCCGAGGTGTTCTGGGTCACAAAAGCAGGCAACAATGACCTCGGAGAAAGGCTTGCCCTGCGCCCCACTTCTGAAACCCTTGCATATTCTATATTTGCAAAGTGGATAACGAGCTACCGCGACCTTCCGCTAAAGATCAATTTCTGGAACACTGCGCTTCGCGCCGAGATAAAGGCGACCAAGCCGTTTGTGCGCACGTCAGAGTTCCTCTGGCAGGAGGGCCACACCGTGCACGCAACCGAGGAGGACGCGGAAAAGGAAGTGATGTCGATACTTGCCATCTACCGCGAGCTCATTGAGGACCACCTGGCCGTCCCGGCAGTCCGAGGCTTCAAGAGCGACAAGGAAAAGTTTGTAGGCGCAAAGTACACGACGACGCTTGAAGGCATGATGGCCGACGGAAAAGCGCTCCAGATGGGAACTTCGCACCACCTTGCCCAGAACTTTTCAAAGCCGTTTGAGATAAAATACCTCGGCAAAGACACGAAGGAGCACCTTGCGTGGCAAACCTCGTGGGGAGTCTCGTGGCGTCTCATCGGGGCGATAATCATGGTGCACGGCGACGACAAGGGACTGGTACTTCCGCCAAGGATTGCGCCGATACAGGTAGTCATCGTTCCCATACACAAGGACAAGGACGCGCAGGCAGTCAAGGAAAAGGCACACGAAATCGCGCAAGAGCTAAAGAGCGCAGGAATCCGCGTGCACGTCGACGACAGAGACGAGTACACGTCGGGCTGGAAGTTCAACGAGTGGGAGCTAAAGGGCGTGCCTCTGCGCATCAACATCGGAGCCCGCGACATTGAAAAGGGACAGGTCGAGTTTGCTAGGCGCGACAACCGCGATAAAACCCAGTCACCGCGTGCAGACCTCGTCAAGATGACAAACGAGCTTTTGGACAAAGTGCAAAAGGAACTCTATGCCAAGGCAAAAACACTCCTTGACGGCTATCTTTCAAGCCCCGCAAGCTACTCTGAATTCAAGTCAATAATCGAAAGCAAGGGCGGCTTTGCGCGCGCTGGCTGGTGCGGCGACCAAAAGTGCGAGCTGGCAATAAAGGAGGAGACAGGGGCTGACATCCGCGTCATCCCAT
>DASUXB010000065.1:0-6377 GCA_036378195.1 Nitrososphaera sp. | reverse complement strand
GACTTGGGGTGGATGAACGTTATCCGCCTCCCGTACGAGCCGGTGCGCAGGTCGCCCAGCATCCTCATGCCCTGCGACTTTGCCCTGTCGACGTCCTTGACAATGTCGTCGGCGGTTATTGCGATGTGGTGTATGCCCTCGCCGCGGTCTTGAAGGAACTTGGATATGGGGCTGTCTGGCGAAGTTGGCTCCATGAGCTCTATCCTAGTGTCTTCGAGCATGAGCATTGCTACCTTGACCTTTTCGTTGGGCACGGTCTCTATTTCGAGGTGGTCAACGTTCAGAATCTTTTGATAGTTCTTTAGGGCCTCATCGACGTTGTTGACTGCGATGGCAATGTGGTCTACGCGCATATGTCTCTACTTCATGCCTCCATCTTATATAATCATCTCAGAACGAGACCTTGGGCTCGTACCTGCCAAAGACCTCGCGCAGCGTGTCGCTTATCTCGCCAAGCGTAGTATAGTTTTTGACGCAGCTGATGATGTGCGGCATCAGGTTCTCCTCCTTCTCTGCGTTCTTTTGCAAAGTCGCAAGAGCCGCGTTTACTTTTGCCATGTCGCGGCCCGCCTTGAACTCCTTCAGCCTCGCCAGCTGCTTTTTCTCTATCTCCGGGTCAATCCTATTGAGCGCCGGCTCGACATCGTGCGCGTCCTGGTACTTGTTGACTCCGACTATGACCCTGCTGTTTTCGTCTATCTCCCTCTTTAGCCTGTAGGCGTTGTTGCGAATTTCTTCCTGGAAAAAGCCCTTTTCAATAGCCGCCATCGCCCCTCCCATCCTGTCGATGCGTTTCAGGTACTTCCACACCTGCTCCTCTATCTCGCTTGTCAGCTGCTCGACATAGTACGAGCCGGCCATCGGGTCTACCGTCTTTATGGCGCCAGTCTCGCTTGAGATTATCTGCTGCGTGCGAAGAGCCACCTTGGCAGACTGCTCTGTCGGGAGCGCAAGGGCCTCGTCGCGCGAGTTGGTGTGCAGTGATTGACATCCGCCGAGCACCGCAGCCATCGCCTCTGTTGCGACTCGCACAATGTTGTTGTCCACCTGCTGCGCAGTCAATGACTCACCGGAGGTCTGGACGTGAAAGCGCAAGTGCTGCGACTTGGCGCTCCTTGCGTGGAACCTCTCCTTCATTATCTTGGCGTATATCCTGCGTGCCGCCCTGAACTTGGCAATCTCTTCAAAGAACTCCATGGTACAGCAGAAAAAGAAAGACAGCCTGGGCGCAAAGTCGTCGACCTTGAGGCCCCTTGCAGTGCACGTCTCGACGTACTCTATGGCGTCGGCAAACGTGAACGCAAGCTCTTGCACCGCGTTAGAGCCGGCCTCGCGTATGTGGTAGCCGGAGATGCTGACTGGGTACCACTGGGGCACCTTTTTCGAGCAGTATTCTATCATGTCGCCAATCAGGCGCATCGAGGGCTTGGGCGGGTAGATGTACGTGTTTCTTGCGATGTATTCTTTCAGTATGTCGTTCTGGGTAGTGCCACGAAGCTGATCTGGCTTTACTCCCTGCGACTCGGCGACCGTGATGTACAACGATAGCAGCGTCGACGCTGTCGAGTTTATCGTCATCGAGGTACTGACCTTGTCCAAGGGGATGCCCTCAAAGCAGGTCATCATGTCCTTTATGGAGCTGATTGCGACGCCCGTCCTGCCGACCTCGCCTTCCGACATTGCGTGGTCAGAGTCACGGCCAGTCTGCGTGGGCAGGTCAAACGCCAATGACAATCCAGTCTGCCCCTTGTCGAGCAGGAACTTGAAGCGCTTGTTCGTCTCGTCGGCGCTCCCAAAGCCGCTATACTGGCGCATGGTCCAGACGCGCTCGCGGTACATTTCGGGGTACAGGCCACGCGTATACGGGTATTTGCCGGGATCCTCCTCCTTGAGGCCCTTGGTATCTGCCTTTTTGTACACGCGCTTGACTGGGATGTTAGAGTCGGTAACTATTTTTTTACTCGTTGTTGTTTTTGCTGCCATCTTTTTTTTGCCTCCTACTTGAACAGGCTCGCAGCAACCTTTTCTGCGGCCATGTACGGGTCTATCTCCTTTCTGGCAAGCTTGTCTATAAAAGCCGAATACTTTTTGTTCTCCTTTAGCATGGAAGCGACCTTTTGGGATACAATGTCTGAAACCATGTCTTTCAACTCATCCTCTAGCATCTTCCTCTCGCGTACTTTATAATTAATGCTTCTTTCCTCTAGCAACTTGTCAATACCCTGCGCTAGTTCCTTTACGCCCTTGCCCGTCTTGGCGGATGTTTTCAGTATCGGCGGCCTGCGCTCGGTGTCGCCTATCATGTCGACCAAGATATTATAGAGTGGCCCTGCGCCGTCGATGTCTGCCTTGTTGACGACGTAAATGTCGCCCACCTCAGTCAGCCCGGCCTTGACTGCCTGCACGTTGTCGCCCGTGTTTGGCGTAAACAAAACAACAGTCAGGTCGACCACCTTTGTTATCTCTATCTCCAACTGGCCAGCACCCACGCTTTCCACCAGGATGAGGTCATAGCCGGCGGCATCAAGCACCCTGATTGCGTTTCTGAGCGATTTTGACACTCCCCCGACTGCACCCCTCGACGCCATGCTCCTCATGAACACCTTTTCATCGTCAAGGCTGCCTAGCATCCTCACCCTGTCGCCGAGGATGGCTCCGCCGGTTATCGGGCTTGTCGGGTCTACCGCGAGCACGGCGACCTTGTGGCCAAGGGCCTGGCATTCAGGTATCAGCCGGCCCAAAAGCGAGCTCTTGCCGGCGCCACCGGGCCCGGTAAAGCCGACGGTGCGCGCCTTGCCTGTTTTCTCGAAAATCTCTTTGATTATCTGCCTTGACTCGGGCTCGTGGTTATCGACTATTGAAATTGCCCTTGCAAGGGAGCGCCTGTCGCCCTGCATGAGGCCCTTCACTATGGCAAGCACGGGCAAGGTGTGTGCTGAATATTATATATCCTTAACAATATGGCATCAAGCAGCAAGCGACTTGGAGATAATCTTTGCAAGGTCGCCTTTTCCTTCCTTGGAGTAACGTTTCATGTTGGCGTGCAGCTGCCTACGCATCTGCTTGTACATCTCGACCTTGTCGTACGAAGCGAGGTCCTGGGTATCCACGGACTTTTTCAATTGCTTAAAGATGTCCACCTGCCTTCTTACGCTTTCGACCTCTATCTCTGAAGAAGCCACATGCTATATCTGCATCTTTGTTATATATGGCTTCTAAACGGCGAGCTTTTTCGTAGTCTGACTCTACATTCTTAAGGCGTGTATGTATCCAGTGGCCAAGATTAGAAAGGAGGGGAAAGAAAAGAAAAAAGGAATAATTGGAGGTTTTTCTATTGTAGCGATCCTGCTATGCTAACTAGATCTTCCAAGGGAAGGAAAGCTTGGACTCTGTAAACTGCATGGTTTGTGTCGTCTACAGCATAGATAGATGCAGCGTAGTCGTAATTGTCCTCCATTATCACTCGGTTGTTTTCGTCTATGGTCTTCGAAGTTCCAACACCAGCAGGATATGCCACGGCCTGCATTCCATTCTTGAGTGAAATGACCGTTGCATTCATTCCACTTCCGACATATGTGTCGTACTTCTTTGTGACATACTCTTTACCATCTTTGGCATCTCTATCGGCAGATGTCAGTGGTGCCGCAATGACCTTTACAACTCCATCTTTCAACGACTTGTTTCCTTCTCCGCATACGTTGCCGTCGAAATAGAACAGTTGTACAGCTTCTGGCTGGGCGGTGGCCGCCTTTAGCGAGTATCCTTCAGGAAGGACATGAGGAGTTAGCATTTTGAAAGATACTTTGGCTTGTGCACTGTCGACAGATTCGCCGCACGTGGAAGCAGACTGATCCTCGCTGGGTGGAACGTCTCCCGTCGTCAAGCCCAACACGTGCTTTGGAATATACGTCATTGCGTTTGCTTCTATTCCTTTGTTGAAGCCATTAGCAGCAATTGCTGCCACAAAAATCACGGCAGCAATTGCTGCTATTCCTCCAATTACCAAAGTTTTTCTATTACTTTGCATATTCACTTACCACTCTCCTCCTGCAGGCCTGAACCCCGCAGAGTCTGCACAGTTATCCGTTGTGATAGTCGGAGGACCTGTTTCGAACGCATTATCCGAGCTTGGCAGATAATTATATCCAAAGTCGAAGTCACATTTGAATAGTCCGGGGGAGGCAGAGAAATCATACAAAGTGCCTGTTGTCCAATCCTTTACCTTAAGGTTCGCAAACCAGCTATACAAATTCCTGTTATCAGTTGTCGACCCAACGACCGCACCATAGTAAAGTGCCTGCTGTCCTCCCGCAGATGTCCCTGTCCATGAGCTACTAAGACCCCCTGATGTGCCCTGCCAAGTATTGACACCGTTAGTAGGTTGTGCGATCTTTACAGATATGATGCCTGATGGTGAGGGACTGCAGGTTACCATGTGGAAGTTAAGATTTGGTGCCGCATCCGTATAGAACAATTTTAAGTAGCAAGTAGAAACCACGTTATTACTCTTCTGGAGATATACTCCGGATCCTGCTGTAAAATCATCTAATGGTGTCGTCACATAAACCATGTAATCCTTATGTGAGTTGTTATCCAGAGTTGGGCTAGGAGTAAAGACGCTTCCTTCTACCCATCTAATATCAACCGGTGTGCCGCCCGGGTCATTGCTAAGCGAGGTGTCAAAGGCATGGTAACCACCGAACATTGCATAAGAGGATGTAGGCATGGTCAGGAACAACATCCCCAAAATAATTCCCACACCAAGAATACTGCTTAGTTTTGTATCCAACTTATGAGGCATTTCCATAGATATGTCTCTAAGAGGATTTTTCTATGAAGGAGCATTAAAACTTTATACTGTACGCTTCTTGCATTGAATAGTGCTACAAACACATAATCGAAGGTTACTCAAATGAGCTGGCCTAAGGTTTATCATGGTGAATTAGTCATCTCTAATGCTACAGAACTTTCTGAACTTCCGGCAGCTCTTGATAACATCGACCGCAAAAGACGGCTTGCCAATGGCAGGTGATGGGCAACCATTTAGTATCACTGTCAGTTTATTTTTCTGACCGTTCTTTAGTGGTATAGTTATCAACACGCTAAATATTTTAAGAGGAAAAACAACATACCAGACGATGTCAGCGTCTTCTACTATGCAGCAGCAAAAGCCGATAAGGGTGCTCGTTTCCAAGCTTGGCCTTGACGGCCACGACAGGGGGGCGCTCGTGCTTTGCAGGGCGTTTCGCGATGCCGGCATGGAGGTAATCTATTCCGGCCTGTTCTGCACTCCAGAACAGGTGGCAAGCATGGCAGTCGACGAGGATGTCGACGTGGTCGCAATGAGCCTTCTCAACGGCGCGCACCTGACTTTGTTCCCAAAGGTCGCCCGGCTCTTGAGCGAAAAGGGAGCAGGAGACATACTGGTGGTCGGCGGAGGCATCATACCGGAATCTGACAGGAAAGAGCTTGAAAGCAAGGGCGTTACCGGCAACTTTGGTCCCGGAACCCCGCTCCAGATAATAATAAAGCACATTAATGAAAACGTAAAAAAGAAAGGCAAACAGCAGTAGTAGAGCCTTTCTCTCTTGTCTTCTAAAAAATCAGGTTTCCTGGTCCGGCCACATCATCTTGCGAAGGTCTTTGCCCACCTTCTCTATCTGGTGGCCTTCGATGTCCTTCATGTAGCGGGCAAACGAGTTCTTGCCTTCCTTCTTGTACTTGCTGACCCATTCCTCTGCAAACTCGCCCGACTGGATTTCGTTGAGCACCGTCTTCATCTTTTTCTTGGCGTCCTTGTCCACAACGCGGGGTCCGCGGGTGAGGCCACCATAGCGCGCAGTCTCGCTCACGCGGTTGTACATGCCAGTCAGGCCGTACTTTTGCACAAGGTCCGTGATTAGTTTCAGTTCGTGTAGGCACTCGAAATACGCAACCTCCGGCTGGTATCCAGCCTCGACCAGCGTCTCAAATGCGTTCATGACAAGCGCGTGCGTTCCGCCGCACAGGTCTACCTGCTCGCCAAACCAGTCAGTCTCGACCTCTTCCTTAAAGTCGGTCTTTAGAACGCCCGGCCTGGTACTCCCGATGCCTTTTGCCATCGCAAGGACACGGTCCCACGCCTTGCTAGTGTGATCTTGATGGACTGCCACGAGCGACGGGATGCCAAAGCCGTCCTGGTACAGTTCGCGGACGCGCTGGCCCGGCCCCTTTGGCGCGACCATGATGACGTCGACGTCCTTTGGAGGCACTATCCACTTCCAGTGGATGGCCGCGCCGTGCGAAAACGACAGCGCCTTGCCGGCAGTCATGTGCTTGGCAATGTCGCGCTTGTACGTGTCTTCCTGCTCCATGTCCGGGATCAAAATATGAATAAT
>DASUXB010000064.1:0-3816 GCA_036378195.1 Nitrososphaera sp. | reverse complement strand
AGTATTTCTCGGCCTCCTCCGCGTCCTGCACGTGGCCGCCTGCAAGGTTGAACACCTGCGAGTCGTGCATCACGTCTGCGATGCCGACCAGTATTGCGACCCTCTCGAACATCTGCTTGGGGCTCTCGGTTATCTCGTTGTTCTCGTCGCGCAAAAGGTAGCGCGCCGCAAGCACGCGCAGCGAGTTGATGTCAAACGCCTTGTCGACCTCGTCGAGGTCCTTCTTGTTCAGGACCTTCATCTTTTCGTCCCTCACCTTCCTGCGCTCGTGCCTGTAGAGTATGTACGACTTTGCCGTTTCAGACAGCCCTTCCTCTATCAGTATGGACTCGACCATGTCCTGCACGTCTTCCACGGTGGCGACTGCCTTTTCAGAGCCATAGCCCTGCTGCGCCATCTTTTGGAATACCCTTACGCCGAGCCTTTCCGCCAGTGGGTAGTCCGGCTTTCCGGTTGCCACTAGCGCCTTGTAAATCGCATTTGAAATCTTGGACTGTTCAAAGCTGACTATGCGTCCGTCCCGCTTTCTGATTTTCGAGATCAGGTTTCCCTGTGAATTATTAAATTCAGTAACTCCCGCCATCCCGTTTCTTACCACGCAACCACTCGTACTTATACTCTTTTGTGCTATTTTTACTATCTCGTGTATCAGCGAAAATGCACAATTGTCTATTAATTCGGGCCGCGGCGACGAAATCGAACAGAATCGTATGATATTTCCAAGAAAATTCAGGAAACCTTCCGGCAATTTTCCGCGCCTGCCGGCTGCCGCAGTCGCAAAGCCGCTGCCCCTGCTTCTATCATAAAATTATGGAAAAAAGATACGGCGGGCAGCGCAGCTGCGCTGCCTTCCAAGGTGCGGCGGAAGGAGGCGTGTGCAGCTATGCCGTAGTCAGCAGCCGGTGCGGCGACTTGCAGGACTCGCACTTTTCTGCAGATATCTTGCATTTCCTGCCACACGTCGCGCACACGGCAAGCCGGACCCTCGGGCGGAAGAACGCAAGCTCCATCGCGGCAGCCTCGATTGCGCCCCTGGCATCTCCGGCGCCAAGGTCAGTGACGTCCACAGTGGCCGCAAGCCCGCCGTTCAGTATCCTGTCGATTGCAGAGCACTCGGCGACCAGCTTTTTGTCAAGCTCCTTGTTGCCACCACTACCATTTAGCGTCATTCCTTGGGAATAGCTGGTGGTGTTCTGCGACTGGAGGAGCGAGACCTTGCCGTACTTTTCCGAGTCAAGGGCGGCAAAGCGGGCTGCAGAGTCGTCCACTACCATTGCGACGCCGCAGGAATCCTCGCCCAGCTGCTTGCCCTGCGCCGCAGCCACTTCGACTGCCGTCTTTAGCACCTTCTGCATAACCTCTTCGCCGCTGTTGGCCTCGTCGTGGCCAAGTATGCTGAACACCGACTCGCGGGCGCCAGTCAGGTTTATGACGATGCTTGAAGTGGCGCGCTGCATCGACTGGGTGGCCGCAGAGAATGCGGGTAGGAGCCCGCGCCTTGCGTTTTCCATGACAGCCTTTTTCCTCATCGCCATGGCCGCAAGCGACGGCTTTATCGCAAGCGCCAGTTTCGCCCGGAAATAGGTCTCGTCCCTGTTTGACTCGTAGGCGAGCCGGGGCAGGTTTATCGAAAGCGCCTGGAGAGACATTGCAGGTGAAGAAGATGAGCCCTTGCCGCCGGCTGTCGTCTTGCGTATTCCGCCTGACGACCTGACGGCACTCCCGATGGTTACGATGCCTCCGCTCCTGACCGCCGCCGTGACGTGGTCCAGGCTGTCCTTCAGTTTGGTACCATGAGTTATCGCAAGGCCGGCACGGGGAACGGGCGTCGCGTCAACGTACCGGCGGTAGCCGTCAAGCAGCGCGTTCAGCTGCTTGGTGTCCGTGTCGCCGGGCACAACCAGCGTCGCAAGCGGCTGCTGTTGCTGTTGCTGCTGGCCTGCGACGGCCGCTGCAGTAGCAGATGCCGCTGCAAGCGCCCTTGCGAATTTTGCTGCAAGGTCGTCGGCGTCCTTTGTCTTGGCAAGCGCCGGCGCGACCCCGTCAATGACTATCTCTGCAGAAGCCTCCCTCGACAAGAGCGCGATGAGGACGGGAAGGGCCGCAAGCATGTCGTCGGCCGTCTTGATGGACGCAAGCCTCGCCACGGCAGGATACCTGCCGGCAAGGTCCAGCCCACCGTCCACGTCAGAGAGGTCTACAAACAGCGTGTCAGGCAAGAGCCCCCACGAGCCCGGCTGGGCTATGTGTATCTCGCCGGCAAGGTGCATGTCGGCAATGTCCTTTGGCAGCGTGTTAAAAATGAGGTATTCAGAGAACACGGAACTTGCGGTTCTGGCCATCACTCCTGCCGCGCCGCTCCTAGTCGCTTCCTCGCTTGCCAGCATCTCAGAGATGTCTGACGGCGGCAGGCCGAGGCGCGCAAGCTTGTTCCTGTATTCCTCGTGGCCGTGCTCTATCAATACAGAGTTGACCGTCTCGCGGATGAGCGACGACGTGAGGTAGGCCGTTTGGAACTTGTAGATCTTGTTCTCGACCTCCTCGGTAATCTTGTGCGCCTGTTCAAGGGGCAGGTTGGCCTCCCTCACCAGCGACTGTATTATCTTGTGCGAGTTGAACTCCTCTATCGTCTGCCTGCCCGTCCTCACGTACATCTTGCCGCTCTCTATTATCGAGCGCTCTTCTATTTGCCGGGCAAGAGACAGCACAAGCTTGCCTAAATTGGTAATAGTGTAGCGGCGCTCGGCCTTGTTCAGCGCGACCAGCAGCTGCCTCAAAAGCTTTCTAAGATGGTACGCAAACTTGCCCGACTCTTTCTTTGACTTGAAACCTGCCAGAGCCTTGAGCTCAGAGTATGTCAGTGGGCCCTTGGTGTTCAGGATGCGGAGGATGTCTATCCTGTTCGGGCTTGCCATGACGGAAAATATCATCCTGACGCGCTTGGAGGCTGATTCCAGCACGCCGCCCTTGCGGGACTCTTTTTGCTGTTGAGAATAGTCAAAACTCGGTTCCGTTTCCATTGCGCCTCATAACCAACATAAATGATTAAAACTCCTTTGTAAAATATTTTTTACTAACAGTACTACTGGCCCTACGTGGGCCTTTTAGACCAAAAGGTCAACCTTTTCAGCCTTCTTTTTTGTTACGCCAGCACTTCTTCCTGCTGCCTTTCTTGTTCTGTTTTCCCTTCCGCTTCTCCTTCGCGGTGCACCACCGGCATGTTGGCCGGTATCTCGGGGAGCTTGGCCTTTGCCTCGGTCTCTAGCGCGCCCTCTATCTCGTTGAGGATGCTCAGGGCGTCAGCGTCCATGGGCGTCGAGATTTTCGTGTCAGAGGCGCGCACGTTTGCACTTGCCAGCACGTCAGAAGTCACGGACGAGACCTCCGAGAGCGCGTCGTTTGCCGCCGGGATGGCCTTGGAGAGCTCTGCCTGGATGCCCTTTATCATGTCGACCGTCGGGTCGATTGTGTCCAGTATCATGGCAAACTCGTTCATGGTTGAGAACCGTATCACGAGCGCCTCAAGCGCCATGCCGGTGTGCTGTGTCGTCCTGCGCAGCTTTTTCACGTTAGAGAGCTCGTTTGCCAGGATCCTTGCCCGGGGGTTATTGCCCGTCTTGATACTTGCCGTTATCTGCTGCAGATACAGCGACTCCATCGAGGCGAACCTCTTGTCAAGCGTCTTTAGCCTGCCCAGCTGGTTGTAGACAACCGCAGTGGCATTGTTTAGCTGGTTCACTAACTGCTGGCGCTCTACCATCGGCCTACTCTGCGCTTTTTGCGGCGGGTTTTCAGGTTAAGGCACAGGGTTGAAGG
>DASUXB010000063.1:0-4648 GCA_036378195.1 Nitrososphaera sp. | reverse complement strand
GGGTTCCCGGCCCTAGGCTTTAACAACACGCTGCCGGGGTTCATGTAGCCAAAGACGTACGACATTGGAAGCAGCATGTCGCAGTTCTTGTCAAAGCCGGCGGCGACTCCGACCGGGCTTTTGAGAGAAAGCCCGTCGACAGAGATGGCAAGCTGCTCGCCGGGATCAAAATATGACTCGTTCTGGGCAAACTTGCTCGCAAGTTTTGCCAGCCGCTCTTTTGCTATTTCATGGACGACCTCGCCTTGCGCCAGCTCGTCCGTGGCCTTGTAGCGCGAGTAGAGGTACCTGCGGTACAGCTTGAACAGCGACGGATCCAGGCTCGCCTTGAAGGTGTCCACAAGCACAGCTATATACTACCAGCGACCGGGGGTTCTTTTGCCTGCCTGAATATATTTATTGATACAGATACACACACATGCACGGGGCTAGTGCTGGCTGTCCTTGACGAACTGCCAGAGCTGCGACCACAGGCCGTCAAACGAGTGCGCCTCTATGCGGTAGACTGCAGAGTTGCCGTACTCGTTTGTCACCGTCAACACTGGCTCCTTGTCGCCAGTTATTGAAATGGACTTGCCACTAAAAGACACGGTGGCGTTTCCTTCCAGCTTTAGCTCCTGCTGTTGCTGCTTTTTCTTGGCCATAACCCTGCTGGCACGGCAGGATTTTTAAATGCATTTGCGCATACGATTGTTACAGGATGGCCAAGTCAGCCGACTGCGTTGAAAACAACCACGGCAAGTGCCAGGGACACTTTAAGGAAGAGCTCAACGGTTCCCAGGTCACTAGGATGTGCGCGTGCCCCTGCCACGACAGCACGTACCAGCTGGTGAGAAACACGGTCGCGCTGATAGCGCAGGCAGAAAGGCAGAACCCGTACCACCTTGCTCAGGCGGCCAACGACGACTATGATGATGGCGGTGGCGGCGGGCACCGGTAGACGTGCTTCATGTAGAGAAGCAGCAGATTGAACGCGGTGCCAAGGGCGTTTGCGATTATTATCACCCAATCGTCCTTGAATATCCCGTACGCAAGCCAGAGCGTAGTGCCGGATGCATATAGCGCCATCAGGTACGGCGAGACATCTTGCATCTTTTTGGTTTGGTAGCCCTTGACTATTTGCGGCAGGAAACTGATGGTGGTAAGACAGGCTGCAGCCGACCCGACAAGCGTGATGAAAATGCCGTTGGCCATTACTTGCAACAGCAGGGCGTGGGGTAGTGGTGGTGGCAGCAACACTGCCGGCCATTGCCCACCCGGCGTTAAAAAAGCCTGCCATTAAGATAATAACTTGCATCAACGCTCTACAACACGTGCTGCAGCTGAAAGACCTTGTGGACGGGACGGTGGTGGGCTCGGGTTCTGATTATATCGTCATACAAAAGGGCAGAAAGAGGCTGTTGGTAGAATGCGCAGGATTCAAGGTGCAGGAGCTAAAGAGCCACGGCACACCGTACGGTTCCCAGTTTGACTAACATTTATCTCCAAGTCAATAAAAATTCCGTAAAAAGTTAAATTGAGTTACGGAGCCACATCTCAACGTTTGACGCAAAAGGCTACCGCCGAGGTTGCTTCTGCTGCCAGCAAGCCTGCAGACGTCCCGGCATCCCAGACACGGGCCGTACATAGGGGCAGAGTAAAATACGACAAAAAGGCCGAGTCAGAGTTCTTTGTGGACAACTCGGCGCTTGCAGGGTTTACTGGCGAGCGCATCCTCTACATGGCAGTGCGCGAGCTCATAGAAAACTCGCTTGACTCTTGCGAGAGCAGCCACATCCTGCCGAGGATTTCGCTGTCGTTAAAGATGATAGACCCGGCAAACGAGATGTGGACCATAACCTGCCAGGACAACGGCATCGGCATCCCGTCGGACAAGGTGCCTGTCGCCGTCTGTTCGTTTCTGACCTCCGGCAAGTATGTGGAAAAGCAGCAGCGCGGGCTCTTTGGCGTCGGGTTAAAGATGATTGCGGCCTTTTCCACAAAGGACACGGACCACCCGTTAAAGGTATGGAGCAAGTCGCTAGAAGAAGGCGAAGAATACTATTTCGAGCTGCGCACAGACATCAGCACCAACAGGCCGATTGTGCTTGCAAAAAAGCAGGTAAAGGAAGACGCGGCAATGAGCAAAGATTCGGGCTTTCGCGTGGAAGCGATGCTCAGGGCAAAGCTTTCCCCCATTACAAAGAGCAGGATTTATGATTACATCAGCCAGACGTCCGTCGTCAACCCGTACGCCCACATCGAGTTTGAGACGGACGACGGCAAGGTAGCGTTTGACCGCAGGACGGACAGGATGCCCGAGCCGGCAAAGGAAGTGCTGCCGCACCCGACCGACATGGACCTAAAAACTTTGAAAAAGGCCATCATGAATTTCATGAACCAAAAGACGACTCTGCAGGGAGTCCTTTCCGACTCGTTTCAGAAACTGTCAAGCGAGAAAGCGCGTCAGATAATCTCCGAGGCAGGACTTGACAACAAGCCGGCGGACAAGTACGACGAGCACGAGCTCATCAAGGTAGTCAACATCTGCAAGCAGACGAAATTCCACATGCCAAACACCGACCACCTGAGCCCGATTGGCGAGGAGATACTCACCGCAGGCATGACGCAGGAATACACGATAATCACCAACAAGGACGAGGCCGCGCAGCAGGGGTCGCAGCCGCAGCTTTCAGTCAAGGTGCTAAAGCCGTCGCTTACCGCGTATTCTTCAAGGACATGCGTCATCAACAACCGTCCGACAATAGTTGAATGCGGGATCGCGTACGGAGGCGACATCGGCTCGTTCAAGCTGTACAGGTTTGCAAACAAGATACCGCTCTTGTACGACGAGGGCTCGGACGTCGCAAGGGAGGTTGTGTCTGAAGTAGAGATAAACAAGATGGGCATCTCCAAAAAGGAGGTCAAGGAGCAGTTTGCCAACCCGGACGCCAAGTCGGACAGGGCAGTCGAGCTTTTGCCCTTGCACATATTCTTCCACATCTGCTCGACCAAAATCCCATACAAGACCGCCGGCAAGGAGAGCATCGCCTCAGAAGGCGAACTGAAACGCTACATGAAGGCGTGTTTATCAGATCTGTATCGCAAGGTCAGCGCCCAGATACGCAAGGAGCTGCGCATGAAGGAGGCGCAAAGCAGGCTTTCGCTCTACAAGTTCTACATACCGCTCATCGTGAGCGCCATTTCCGAATCGATAAAGATAGACTCGGAAAAGCTGGAACAGGCGTTTACGCAGCTTGCTGAAAAGCACGTCTCTGGCGAGATAACGTCGACGCCGGTGCAGGAAAAGGAGGACGAGATAACCGGCGAGCGCATCGAGGAGGAGGCCGAGGAAACAGTCGAGGCAGAGATTGACGGAGAGGTGGTAAAGCGCTCAAAGGGCCAGATAGCGATAAACGCGGCGAGGAGAAAGGGCGAGCGCAGCAAGCAGCCCAAGAAAAAGGAAGGAACAGAGCAGACGACGCTTGACGCGGTGCTGGCGAAAAAAGGCGACAGGAGGAAAAGTAAGTAGATGCCCACAAAAGACAAGCGCCACCAAGAAGTCATGAAAAAGATCGGCCTGATAATGAAGGACGTCAGCACCGACCTCATGGTTGAAAAGACGATGCCGGTGCTCGACGTGCCAAAGGTCGGCTATGACAACACTGTCTGGTCCGACGAAAAGAGGATGTTGACAATAGGTGAAAAGACAGTCAAGATAAGCCCCGACAGCACGAAAAAGATCCCGACGTTTGCACAGTACCTAGTCATGGCAAATGCAATCAGAAAGCTGTTGGACGAAGAGATGGAGAGCACCATCAGGGGCATGTACTATGCGACTCTGAGCACGGTCGGCGACGAAAAGAACAAGCAAAAGTTCTGGAAGGGCCAGGACGAGTCCGACGATGCGATAAAGGCGCTTGAACTTTTGACTGGCACCCCGCGTGAAGAGTTCTCTGTCACTTCAAAGCCAAAGGGCATGATCTCCGGGCCCATCACGCTGCGCGTCGGAGGCGACATCATCGACTGCAACCTAGGAAGCAGGGCTACTTCTCAACTAATCCCGACCAACATCCGCGACTTGGAGATAGTGAAGGTCAAGGCCGACTTTGTGATGGTAGTCGAGAAAGACACGGTGCTCAACAACATACGCAAGTCCGGCTTTATCCAGAAATACAATGCGATACTGCTTACAGGTTCGGGCGAGCCGGACCGCGCGACTAGGATGATGGTCAAGACGCTCAACGAGGAATGGAAAAAGCCGGTCGTAGTTTTCGCAGACGCCGACCCGTGGGGCCTCGGCATCGCGCTACGCTACAAGATCGGAAGCGAATCTTTGAGCTACGACAGCGACAGGCTGGTGACTCCAAACGCCAAGGTGCTCGGCATGATGTTCTCTGACATTTACGAATACAACATACCGGAGGTAGCAAGGCTCGCCGCGTCCGACGAGGACATGAACAGAGCAAACGACATGAAGAAAAAGCCGTGGTTCCAGGACAAGCAGTGGCAGAAAGAGCTCGACCTATTTTTGAAGCGCAAGGAAAAATGCGAGCTGGACGCGTTCTTCAAGCACGGCTTCAAGTACCTTGCAGAAGTGTACCTGCCGCAGAAACTACGCGCGGCCGGCGTCATCTAGCAAGTTCCACAATATTTAGAAACTAGGTCT
>DASUXB010000062.1:0-3772 GCA_036378195.1 Nitrososphaera sp. | reverse complement strand
GTCAGCCACTTTGTCGCGTCAAACGCGACCGCAAGGCCGCCTGCGAGAAGCAAAGTCCCAGGCACTCCGAGAAAGAACTTGCTGTACTGCGGGTCGTACATCAACGCCTTTAGGTAGCGACCAAGCACCGCATACGAGTATTCCACGCTCCTGCTGTGGCGGATTATTATGCGCTGGACTGACACGACGGGCACCCTCGACTGTATAACAGGGAGCACCGTCTCGTCATCCTCGCCGTCTGAAACTATCACCGCGCCGGTCGCCTGGTATTTCTCAAGTATGGCCTGCACCTCACGGCTTATTTTTTCGTCCGCCTCAACTCCCCTGTTGAACTTGCCGGCCACCACTGCGACTTCGACGTTGTAGCCCTTGCTTACTAGCTCTTCATAGGTCTTGACCGCTCCGAAAATGGCGTTTCCGTCGGCGTCCTCGGGGTCCTCGATTGCAAGCCGGGTGCCGGCGTTTATGCACTGGTCGCGGCCGACAATCGGCGTTTCGATGCCGCCCTTTGTGCCGATGTCGTCGTCCCTGTCGATGCAAAGTACGAGCAGCCTGCTCTGTGTAGAGTCCTGTTTTGGGACTTCGAGCTTGTGGTTGCGGGCATAGTAGTCAGGCTGGCTTGACATCCGGGGATATTTTACAGGTTGCCGTCACAGCTTAATTAATTTAATCAACTTTTGCAGTGGTTATTTGGTTTGATCGGAAACGCATGAGAGAAGATCAGTGAAATCCAATGCACACCAGGTACAGCTCGGAACTTTCCTGCCGGCTTGCGGTAGGCTTGCTCACGAGCACCTTGCCAAAGCTTGCCTTCATCTCTCCTTTTAGCTCGTTGAGAAATTCGCCCTCAAACACCTTAAAGACGGCGTTGCCGCCTGCTTTCAATACCTGCTTTGCAAGGGCAAGGGCACTCCTCGTGAGGTCAATCTGCCTGGCGTGGTCCACCTCCCACATGCCGCTGACGTTTGGCGCAAGATCGGACAGTATCACGTCAGCCTTTTCATTTCCCAGTGCCTCGACCATCTTGGCTACCGCGGCAGGATCGTCGATGCTCCCCTGAAATATCGTCGCTCCGGCCACCGGCTCGACCTCCTTGAGGTCGATTCCTACCACCCTGCCCCCCGGGCTGACCTCCTTTGTCGCGACCTGCACCCAGCCGCCGGGCGCGCAGCCGATGTCGATAACCCTGTTTCCGCGCTTTAGAATGCGGTAAGAATCATTTATCTGCTTTAGCTTGTACGCGGCCCTGCTCCTGTAGCCCTGATCCTTGGCAAGGCGCCTGTAATGGTCCCTGCGGGCATCTGCAAGCCTCATTTGGCCTGATCTTCTGCCCCGGAGGCCACAGCCGTCGCCGTCGGTTGCTCCTGCCTCTTTTGGTTGGCCACGTTGAGAGACAGCACCAGCCAGTCCTCTATGAGATTGCAGGTAATTGGGCTGTACGAGCCGTCAAGGGAGCACATGTGCTCCACGGGGCATGTGAGGCACGGCGCGTTTTCGACGCTGCTGGTGTCAATCGGCAGTTTGGTGGCGAAAAGCTTGTAGGTCCACCTGCCGTTTTCCAGCATCTTTTCCCTCCTTATAAGGGCCCGGCGCTCCAGGCGGATTGCGACCCGCGAGCCGTCGCGGCTTGTCAGGTCGAGTTCCTTCCAGAGCTCTGACTGCAGTATGCCACCCTTGCCGTTTGAGACGATCGTGCGAAAGACCTTGCCTGTCAGATCCTCGATCTGGGCTTCATTTAGTTTCAAACACAGCTACCCCGAAGATGCTTCTTTTGACGCATAACTGATAAATAATCCTTTTCGGCCGCGCACTCGTGTACGCGACCAAAAAAGCTCTATTTGGCGTCCCTGTCTTCCTGGATTATGCCAAAAATGTTGCCCTCGGTGTCCTGACAGGTGGCAAACCAGCCGACGCCGGGTATCGGCGACTTGGGCATGACCACCTTGCCGCCACTTGAGGCCACCTTTTTGGAAAACTCGTCAACGTTTGCCACGCCTATCGTGTTCATGGCAGGCATTCCGGACTCGCCCCTCTTTGAGAGGCCGCCGTTTATGCCCGGCTCGCTCTTGTCGCCAGTGGTGCACATCCAGTATTCCATCGGCCCGTCCCATTTCTCAAACTTCCATCCAAACACGCTCTGGTAGAACTTGACTGCCCTTTCAGGGTTGTCTGCCGTCATGTCAAAGTGTATCGGTCTTGGCATGGCACCGAGTAGATCGCTGGAATATTTAAGGATGCTTACCAAAAGTAAGCAGAGTAAAGAAGGTTACTACTGCTGCTTGCCCTTCTTTTTGACCCCGAATATCTTGTTGAAATATTCCGGGTTTTCCATAGCCATCTCGGCCGTCTCGCCTTCCTTGACGCTTGCGAGGTTCTTGGCAAGCTTTTTCTTGTATTCAAGCTGCATCTGCCTTGCTATCTGGATGCGCTGCGCCTGGGGCGAGCCGGCGCCGTGCATCGACTCTGTCAAATAGCCTACGGCGTTTCTGCCAAGCGTCATGTTCTCGATGAGACGAAGCATCCTTATCCTGCTCTCGGTCGAGACGCCCTTGCGCCCTTTGAGGTACTTCTCAAGGAGCGGACCTGTCTCGGCTCCACGAAAGTCCTTTTCCGACGGGAGCGTGACCATGAGGCCGCCGGCTATGTCCTGCGCCAGCCTGCTGATTTCATAGGGAAATTTCGTCACGTTGTGCTTGCAGACGTTAGCCAGCATGTCGTCGCACTGCCAGTTTCCAGACGCCGTCTGGTGAGCCATGTAGGAAGACGCGATTCCTGCGCCGAATATCGTCTCGTTGAGGTGCGTCATCTCCACGAGCTTGTCCTTGATGTGAGAAGCGCTTGCCACGCCGTTATAGTCGGCGATTGCTGCCGCGGCGCCTATCAGCACGTCGCCAAGGCCGGTCTTGCAAACGTACGAGCGCCTGTGGTAGCATGTAAAGCGCTCGACGAGCATTGCCGCATAGTCGTACTCGCCGTCAAGGAAGATGAGCTCGTTTGGAATGAACACGTTGTCGAATATTATCATGGCCTCCTGGCCGCCGAACTTGCTATTGCCGGCGTCAATGTCGCCTTCTTCCATCGACCTCGTGTCGCACGACTGCCTGCCATAGATGTAGGTGATGCCAGGGGCGTCGACTGGCACTGCGCCCACGATTGCATAGTCCTTGTCCTCTGATTTCAGGCGCATGGTAGGCATGACCAGTATCCAGTGCGAGTTGATGCAGCCGGTCTGGTGGGCCTTGGCTCCTGTGATGTAGACCCCCTTTTTGTCCCTCTTGATAATGTGCACGAACATGTCCGGGTCTGGCTGTTGCGACGGCGAGAGGCTCCTGTCGCCCTTGACGTCGGTCATGGCGCCCCCGATGACATGGTTTTCGCGCTGGATCATCTTGATGAACTCTTTCAGGCGCGAATGGTATGGCGTTTTGTACCTTTGGTCTACTTCGTAAGTGGTTGAATACAGTGAATTGAGTGCGTCCATGCCGACACAGCGCTGGAAGCAGGTGCCCGTCAGCTGGCCCAGGCGGCGCTGCATCTTGTTCTGATTCACGAGGTCCTCGGCGCTTTCGGCAATGTGGAGGAACCTGTTTACCTGCAGGCCGGATATGGATGATTTTGCGCCGGCCATCTCTGGTTCGGCGTTTGCAAGGTCGTACGTGGCGGCCACTGCATTAATGGAGGGGCGGATCATCGGATGGTCCACCGGCTCCTTTACAAGCTGTCCAAAAAGGTATACCTTGAGTTTCCTTCCCCTGAGGCTCTCTATGTACTC
>DASUXB010000061.1:0-8335 GCA_036378195.1 Nitrososphaera sp. | reverse complement strand
GTTGCCGCACTTTACGCAGACCTTCTCGTGGTCGACGGTCGAGTCCAGAGACTTGGCCTTTTGCAAGCACTTGCCGCATATCGGTGCGTCTAGGTTGTAGCTGGAGAGAAAGCCTGCACCACATTGCGTGCATTTCAGGCTGTACATCTTGCCTTTTGGCTTCCAGCGGTTGAACAATCCCACAGGAACTTTTCTATACAATTCCGAATAATCAATCTTGCTGTTCAATGTTATCCATGTCCCGGCATGGACTAGAATGGCATTTCGCCACCTGTCTGCGCATACACGAGATGCGGCATATATGCTGTGGAAAAGCCGTATCCGTATCTCGTTAATATCATGTCGTCCTAATTTTGCCATGTATGTCCCAAATAACATGATGATGCGTCTTGCCTTTGTATTTCTCGTCGCTGTCAGCATGGTTGCCATAGCAGCCGAGTCCCGGTATGCGTGGGGGCAGCAAGATCCCTCAAGGCCAAAGGAGCCTCTGCCGGCCAGCGCCGTAGAGAACATGGTCGTAATATCAAAAGGAGCAGCGGACAAGACGGCAAAGCACCCTATCGTTCCAGATCCGATAACCGTCAAGAGTGGTTCAAAAATAACCTTCGTCAACAACGATAACGCTACCCACACCGCGGTGCAGGGCTCTCCCGAGGAGGGGCCAACGGGATTTGATTCCGGCGTCATTGCCGCCGGAAAGAACGCCACCGTCACGGTGAAGGGGCAACCAAACCAGGCCATCCCGTACTTTTGCAAAATCCATCCGTGGTTGATAGGAACGATCCAGATAGCCTCAAACAATAGCGGTGGCGGCGGCAGCGGCAGCGCTACCAGCAATGCGACTGGAAATGGTTCCCAGACGACAACGTTCACAATAGGAGGGACAATCGCGTCATGGGCGGCTGGATCTAACATCACCAGCAACACGGTCTCGCCGGAGCTCCTCTCGGGAAGGTGGAGCCTCCAAGTCATAAACGGCACTGCCAAGTCGTTTGACGCGAACATCACTATGGTCAACGCTAACGGCTCTGATTTTCACACCCACCGATTGTCCAATTTCAAAGTTACACAGCCGTCCCTTCCGACAACTTTGACCCATAACCAGACGGGATCAAAAGTGGCTCCTACGCTGGAGATAACAAGCGCCAACTCCTCTCTTTCAATTCCGGGAAGGATGGACATCTCAATAGACGGCAACAAGACCTGGACGAATGTCTCTGTCAGCGTGATGGTAAACCAGCTGCATTCCCTATACATCGCCACCAATGAAGGCACGACGGGCAACCACTTTACCGAAGGGCATTTCCCGCCTGGCATCTACGGCGTAGTGGATTCGCTCAAGGACAAGGACGGCAAAGAGCTCTTCCAGAATGGCAAGGTCAACCTGCCGGCAGGCTAGCCTGCCGGAGGTCCGCCCACTCTTCTTCTTTTTTTACTGGCCTGCATATACACGCATTTGCGCAAAGAAAAAACAAAACACCTGTCATGAAAAAATTTTGTCGCCAAAATATAGCTGCTAGCTGGCGCACTGTGCCCTTTCACCTTCAACAACCCATTAGGAAAAACATGAAAGTCTAGTCGAGAACTATTGTTAGTTTTTTTGCCGCCACAAAAATATGTATCATCATACATAACTACAGGGCAGTGACGGGACCGGAGCGAAAAGCGGAGGTCAGGGAGCCGGCACTATGCCATGAAAAGCACCGGCTGCCTGATCCGTTATTCTGGGGCACGAAGGCATATGTGCGTGTGTGGAACTAACAAAGCCTTCTGCATCGTCTTCGGCTGCATAAAATAAAAGAGTCAGGAGTACATTGCAATAATATGATTATCTAGCACGAACAGCAAAAGTTTGCAGATTCGTGCTAGCCAATCAAAATGCAATCGTTGCAGAGCTAGATTATGCCGAACAGAAACTTTAGGAGAAGCACGATAAGGATTATCGCGACAAGCGCGGACACGATTTGCCAAAGCATTGAACTATCTTGCACCCTAAATTACTAATGAGTTGCGTTATGTCGCGCTATAACTGCACGAAAAACGTATTACTGTGCATCTTTTGTCCTAATTCGGAAAAGCTGGCGTCGATTTCCGACGCCCTTATGACGGCATTTCGTACCCTGCATCTGGCAAACACTCGTCGCAGTACTTTTGGACCAGCAGGCAGTTTTCAAGCTGGAAGAACGCCTCTGTTGTCGCTTTTCTGTCGCAAAATGAGCATTTTGTGGGAAGCCTGTACTTGTCGGGCTGAGCCGGCCTTGTTTCAAATGGTCTGATCATGTTTTATGTTAAGGTTCTATTGATAAAAAGGAACGTGAGTACAATGCACTTTTCCGGTGAGAGCTGCTACAAATAATTGCAAAGTAGTACGCCGGGGCCTTTTGTACGATAATGCAAAACGTTGGAGAAGAAGGAGCACTCTTCCCTCGCCCATCCGAACGATCAATCGAGCAGACTATTGCCACTATACACACATGTTATGTGCTATTGCGCTTATTTTTCATTGGGTATGAATATTACGATCGAGCTGTCTGTAGCCTCCACCTTTAGAGGGTAGCCTATCGAGTTGATGACCCTTTCGTAATAGGCTTTAGAATAAATCGACCAGTTTGCGCCCATGTCGTGCTGGAGTACGATTTTCTTTCCTTCGGGTTCCTCAAATTCGCGGAAATTGAACCCTGCCCTCTTTGACCTGTCTTTCACCACGCTTATGAACGAGTCCAGATCAAGAGACCCTTTCATGAGAAGCAGCATGTCCTTGTACGCGTCCGCAGTTTTTGTTGCTATTCTGTCGAGCGTCTGCTCGTCAAGAGCGTCGATGGCTTCTCTGACGACCTCTTTCTGGAACACTCCAAAACCTGCCTTCACTGCTATGCTTTCCCAATCGACGTAGCTTCTCAGCACATTGTTGACAAGCGTATTAAGACTCGTGCCCTCCTCCTGGGATAACTGCCGCAGGGCAAGCAAAATATCTCCTGATATCCGAAAAGTGATGCTTTCGTTTTCGAGTTTGGCCGACATTTATTATGTTAGTAGTCTGGTTTCCGACTATTAATCAGTTTCACTCTATGCACGAATATTAGTTCAGTGAAAGAATTCTATGACATTCTAGACTGAAATTAGATTACAATCTGCTGATAGATACTTCTATACGAACATACATATGCATCACGTACGGTTTGTTTTTAACAAAATCCGGCCTTGAGCCTCTAGAATGCGTGTGTAAGCAATCCGGCCAAAAAGACTCTCCCTCTGCAACCGTGGCATGAATGTGCTGTGTCTCTATCTCTCTATGTGTGTGCGTTTTACGGCACCTGCACGGTCGTATTGTGGTTGGCAGCTATCCAGCACTGTTCGTTATAGTCCAGCATCGGGCGCAGGTGCGGACAAATGACCGCAATTTTTAGCTCGTTTTCCGCCCATTTGTCACAAGTATCGTTCCACCATTTCTCCACGTCGCCGCACTCTTCAAACTTTTCATTCTTGGATAGTTTATCTGCACAGTCCGCTACTACCAACGTCTCTTCGTTTCTTCCACCGGCGAGCCTTTTCCTTACCGACTGTTCTATGAGACCCTTGATGTCTTCAAACGGACTCAAGTTGCCTGCCAGCGCATTTTCATAGCATTGCTTCAAGCTAACTATCAGGAGGTTGCCTTGGCCAATGTTTTCTTCGTACTCAGGAACTGCCAAGGCCAGCTTGGCCAGATGCACCGGATCCTCCGCTTCAACGGAGGCATAGATGACAAGCTGACCCTTGTCTATTCCTTCATTAATGTAATGTGTTGCCATCTCGTCACGAGCTTGGTCGTTATCATAGAGTAGCATAACATGCGCGCCGGGATCCAGTTTAGTCAGGCGTAACACACGGAAAATTACCCAAGCAAACTAATGAATCTGCCGATGACACTAGCAACGAAGTTCTATTCGCCGCGTACCGGATCTGATAAGCAGAGTAGTACACGCTCAAAATGCACTGTTAGAGAAACCTAGAAAAAAATCATGCCTCTTTTATATCATAACTCCGCATAAAACGCGTTGACCACAACAAAAAACAACACGACAAATTCCGCTGAAGGATTTGACTCTGAAAAAACTGCAGAAGCCGTAAAGGAGGTCGCAAAGAAGATAAAAGATGTCTCTAGGGCCGTCAGTGACACAGTGGGCACTTTTACTGAAAGCGGTGCTATTACCGAAATCGCAGAAGCATCAAGGGATGCCGCAGTAGCGGCGAGAGATACGACGCGCAATGTAGCCAGCGCTGCAGAAGAGATACAGAAAAGTGGCGTGATAGGCGAGACTGCAAAGGCCATGGACGAAACGGTGAGCGAAGCTGCCAAGGCTGCCAGCGCAGCGAAAAAGACTCCCGGACAGTTTAAAAGGTCCGCGCCGAAAACGACAAGGGTGGCAAAGAAGGGGGCAAAGGCAGTAGCAAAGACAAGCAAAAAGGCCCAGATCACGGCAAGAAAAATGGCAAAGAAAGAGATCCCAAAATTAAAGAAAAATGTTCAGAAAATGACAAAACAGGCAAAGTCCGCTTCGAGAAAGGTGGGGGTCAAGCTAAAGCATACCGCAAGGAAAAAGAAAGCCCAGTGAACCAGTAATCAATAATTGATGGTCCCTCAGGCTCGCAATCTACATACGCCAAGCTGCCGCCATCCTCCTTGGCTGCAATTGACCTCCCATACACACGCGTGCGCATATCGATACGCTGATATATTATCCGCAGCCAGTGCTTCTCCATACACATGTCCGAGGCAAGCCAGCTCCTCGTCCGCAGGATAAAGGACGGGACAGTCATCGACCACATCGAGGGCGGCAAGGCGCTCCTCGTCCTTAGCGCCCTTGCGATAACGGGCAGGGAAGGAAACGTTGTGACCGTGGCTCTCAATGTGCCTTCAAGCAAGCACGGCAAGAAGGACATAATCAAGGTCGAGAACCGCTACCTTGAGACTAGCGAGACCAACAAGCTGGCCCTCATCGCGCCGAGGGCTACCATCAACATAATCAAGGACTACAAACTGGTGGAAAAGCGCAAGATACAGCTTCCAGATTCCATCTCTGGCATTTTCCGGTGCCCTAACCTGAAGTGCATAACAAACTCGGGCGAGGAGATAAAATCCAAGATAGACGTCATCGACAAGGAAAAGCTGGTGCTGAAATGCCGCTACTGTGCCCGCATAATCTCTGTCGATGAACTGGTGTTTTGAGAGGCCGCGGGCTTTTTTCCTGAAAGGAACCCCTCTGCTATACGCGGTCATCTCTAGCATACCCTCCACCCCCCCTCTCCCCGCGGTGTTCCATTGCTTTTATTGCACGCTAGGCTCTTTGCAATCAACACACATGCACGAATACCTGCCTGTCCAGAACCTTTCGTACAGGTCCTGTACCAACTGCAGCAAGAGGACTCCGCACACCTGCATAAGGTGCGGCAGCTGCTATTCTTGCCACCCAATGAGCAGGTCGGCTGGGACCCAGATGCTTCTTGTGGCCTAATGTTTACTCTCAAACAGAGGATAACTTTGCTGACCTGAAAGCGACCTTATCTTTACTATCCTGTTCTCCTTCTTCCACCCGTTGCCTTCTTTGCCCGGCTTTATCCTGTCGATTGCAAAATGAAAGCCGATGAGCGGGCCAAACGCCGCGACCGTGACTGCGGCAAGCGCATAGTTCTGCATGTACAGGAGGTACAGCGTTATGCCTGCACCTGTCATTATCTCTATCCACGTGCATGTGCACAGCTGCATCGCGACGCGTTTCAGGCTGATAGTGGCCACGGCGAAACTTCGGCCTTCGGCTATATGACCATTTTTCCAGATCTCTAAAAGTTCTCCCGGATGTACCTTGACAGCTTTTTTGCGTCGCGCTCGCTCACTCGTATATCGCCGGCAAACAGCGGCTTTTTGCCCTTTATGATGCTCGTCTTCACTGTTGTACCGGACAGCACCAGATCAAGCTCGGGCCCCTTCATCATCATGCTCTTTATCCCGTCGGCATGCAGCGAGTTGCCGTCGCTATTCATGCGTTTCGGGTTGACAAACTCGTTTTCCTGCCTGCTTATGCTGTCTTCAAGCATGAACATCAGCTTGTTGCCCGGCATCTTCTCGATGCCAAACACGTATTTCTCCAAGGCCTCGATCTCGATCTTGCTTCCCACCGGCTCCTTGTCCTCCCCGGCGCTTTCGGCAGTAGCGGCCGGCCTCCACACCATGCCCTGCCGGGCGACTTTGATGCTGGTCCTGTTCTCCAGTCCGGAGATTTGCAAATAATCGTCTATCGCCTTTTGCAGCTCCTCCGGGGGCAGCGGCCCTGCCGGCCCGCGGTGCCACTGGTTCTTGGCGTCTTCGAGGTCTTTTTCGCCGCTGTAATGCAGGATGTAGCAGTCCTTGGCATTCCACGCCTTGACCAAGTGGTACGCCTGCGTGACTGAAATCATGCCCGTAGAGGGGTGGTCGTTGTACGTCTCTGTGCCGAGCACCACGAGGTCAGAGCCCCACATCAGTTCTGCGTCGGCGTTCTGCAATTTGATAAAGTCCCATCCTGCCACGACCTTCCTGTCGCCTGCCCTGATGACATAGATGAGCGAGCCTGGAAAACCCGGGCTGTCGCCGGCGTTGTCTGCCGCAAGCGGCACTATGGAAAACGGGCCTACCTCAAACGGCTGGCCGGCAGCTACGGTCGCAAAGCGCGACCTGTCAATCTGGTGTTCTTTTGCAACTTGGTCCGCGCACTCGCTCGTGCAGAATATTTTTTTGCCGGGAAAAGAAGGTAGGTCGCTTACGTGCTCGCGCCTGCTATGCGTCAGCAGTATTGCGTCCGGCTCTTGCTTGTAGCCAAGGTCCGACGCACCCTTTTTCACGCTGTCGGCCACCCCGCCGCCGGCGTCGACCAGCAGGTGAAAACCTCCTGAAAAAACCGAGATCGAGGTGTGCGCCCCTCCTCCTTGTCCTCCTTCCCTGCTGCCGCTGTCAGGCAGCACCCCATTTATCCGCACGAAAAACGTGTCATTTCCACTATTCATGAGACAAATTACGCAACATCGTAAATAAGTTTAGCCGTCTCACGCGCCACTGCCGCTTTTTTGGGGCGCCCTTGCAAAGCGCTTGGCGAGCCTGATGCCAAAACCCATCGACACGAAAAGCGCGATCAGCGAAGCCGCAAGCGTGACTACGATCTCTGCCTGGAACACAAAGTGCGTTATCACCGCGACTGCAACCGCCGGCACCGCGATTATCACGGCAAGGAGCGTGCTCACCGCATACACCCTGCCGATTATGTTTGCCGGGTTCTTGCTGCTGTCGTCGTCGCCACTGCCGCCTGACACAGAGGAGAGCCACGTCCCGAATTAATTTAAGCCTTGCTTGCGGCAGAGAGCGCACCCGAGGACTAATATTGTCGCCTTCTCACTAATACCGAGCATGGAGCTTTCCGGAGTGGAATTGCGCTACCTCGTGAACGAGATAGGCGCTAGGGTGGCCTCCGGGCACTATATTTCGGCGGTAAACGCCGTGACAAAGGACTCGCTCCTCTTGCGCCTGCACCACCCGACACAGGAGGACATCATGTTAGTTTTGTCGGCAAGGGGCATCTGGGTTACGAAACTAAAGTTCAAGCCGGTGGAGGACAATTCGCTAGAGCGCGCCGCAATAGCAGAGCTGGAAAGGGCACGCGTAGAGTCGGTGGAGCAGGCCGGAAGCGAGCGCATCGCCACGCTGCGGCTGCGCCGGCTGGACGGGCAGGCGCGGATTGTGGTTTGCGAGTTCTTTGGCGACGGCAACATCATCATCTGCGACTCTGAAATGCAGATTCTTGCCATATTGCGGCCGATAGAGGTGCGCCACCGCACGCTCAAGGTTGGCCTCCGGTACGCTTTTCCTCCGCAGAGAGGAGTTGACGTCTTTGCGCTGTCACTTGAGCAGATGCTTGCGCTGCGAAACGAGGCGAAAAACCTTGACGTGCTGCGCTGGATAGGCAGGGGGCTTTCTATGCCCAAGAAATTCGTGGAGGAGGTTGCCAAGAGGGCAGGCATCGAGCCGCAAAGGCAGGCAGGGCAGCTGGCAGACGAGGAGGTGGGCAGGATATTTTCCACGATAAAGTCGCTCGTAGACGATGTCAGCGCCGGCAGGAACCACGAGCCGGTGGTCATCATGCAGGACGGAAAACCTGTAGACGCGCTGCCGATAATCACGGAGGAAGCCAAAAAGCTGGAAGCAAAAAAGGTGCCCACCTACATGGAGGCGCTTGACGAAGTGCTCAGCAACGAGATACTGGACATCGGCAAAAGCTCAAGGACGGTGGAAATCGACAGGCAGATTGCGGTCCTAGAGCATGACCTT
>DASUXB010000060.1:0-9050 GCA_036378195.1 Nitrososphaera sp. | reverse complement strand
GACTATTTTGCATTGACGAATTAGGTCGTCGACCACCATAGTAATGCATGACAAGAACGTACCACAAAACTTAAAGATCTAAATTTTAGATTATCTAATAATGTTAGGTAATAGGCTAAGTGTCAATAGAGGTCAGAAAATAAGCACGCGAGACGTTATTTATCAAGTGCTTTTTACTTATTCGATTTATGTGGGCGGTGTCGTGGTCGGTTTTAACGCAAATGACATACACTCTTGGTGGTATCAGGGCGCCGCCATTTTTACGGCTGTTGCAATCTTGGTATTCTCGGTCTATAATGTCAAGACCCTACGAGACCTTGAAATAAAAATAGCAAGTAAGAATGAAGATAAAAGTCTGAAAGCCGAAGTCGAGGCGCTGCGAAAACGTATCGAAGAGCTAGAGAGTAAGAACGTCAAAGTTTAAAAGAACGCATGCGCTTTACTTTGTAATGTTTACCTGCCCAAAGTGCGGCCAGAAACTAAAGACTCTGCATGAAAGAGTCTATGGCGAGAAACCGCATTACGTACCAAGTGGTTATCACTGCGAGACTTGCAAAATTTACTACAATGCAAGAACAAGCCAAACGTCGAAAGTCGAGAATCTAGCGACAAAAAACGCAGTCGGCGGTCAAACCGCCATTGAGCAAAACCGCATTCGCCCGCTGCATAAACCGCATGCGAACGCTGCACAAAACGAATGCGTTGAAAATAGTCTGTCTTCGAGTTCGAATCTCATGAGAGATAGTGGATGGGGAGAGATTCGGACTCTCGACCACCTGTGTGTGAGACAGGTATCCTAACCAGACTAGACCACCCATCCACTGCGAGCGTGTGTGTTTGCTTTCGATTGACCGATAATATATGTTCAGCTACGTTCCTTCCGCAAACCCGTCGAGGTATGCCTTTTGCTCCGGCGTGAGCTTGTCAATGTCGACGCCCATCGACTGCAGTTTTGCCAGCGCAATTTCCTGGTCCTGCTGCTTGTCGATATTGTAGACAATCGGTTTCATCGTGCCTTTCGACTGCGCCAGGCGCAGCACAGACAGGAACTGGTTTGCAAAACTCATGTCCATGACCTCCGACGGGTGGCCTTCTGCTGCTGCCAAATTGACGAGCCTTCCCTCGCCGATGAGGTAGACACGGCTTCCGTTCTTTAGGCTGTACTGCATTGTGTGCTGGTTGATTTCCTTCGTGCCGGTGGACTGCTTTTCAAGGTCTGGAATCGAGATCTCGACATTAAAGTGGCCGGCGTTTGCAAGTATCGCGCCGTCCTTCATCTTGGCAATGTCGTCTGCCACAATCACGTCCTTGCAGCCCGTAGTTGTGATGAAAACGTCTCCTACTTCTGCAGCGCTGTTCATTGGAGCCACGGAAAAGCCGTCGAGCTTTGCCTTCAACGCTGCAATTGGGTCTACTTCAGTCACTATTACGTTTGCCCCAAGGCCGGACGCCCTTTTTGCCACTCCCTTGCCCACGTGGCCGTACCCCGCCACTACGACGCTCTTGCCAGACAGGAGAACGTTCGTGGCTCGGATTATGCCGTCAAGCGCCGACTGGCCAGTGCCGTACACGTTGTCAAAGTCATGTTTTGTTTCAGCGTCGTTTACCGCGATTACAGGATAGAGCAGTTTTCCGGCCTTTTGCAGCGCGCGCAGGCGCACCACGCCGGTAGTGGTTTCTTCGGTGCCTCCGTACAGAGGGCCGGCAAGGCCGCCCTTTTTGCCCTGCTCAAGGGCCTTGTGCATCTCTACAGTCAGGTCCGCCCCATCGTCGATTGTAACGTGCGGGTTCAGCTTCATCGAGTTGTGTATGTCATCATAGTATTCCTTTGTGGAAACTCCGCGGCTTGCGAAAACTGAAACGCCGTCGTGCTTGACCAGCGACGCCGCGACATCGTCCTGCGTTGAAAGCGGATTGCAGCCGCACCACGACAGCTCTGCGCCTGCCGCCTTTAGCGTCCGTGCAAGGACGCCGGTCTCTTTGGTCACGTGCAGGCATCCTGTCACCCTGATGCCTTTCAGTGGCTTGGTCTCGCTGTATTTCTTTCTTAGCGCAACAAGGACGGGCATGTGCGCCTCTGCCCAGTCTATTCGCCTCTTGCCTTCCTCGGCAAGCGCAAGGTCTTTGACGCGGTATTCCATGAAAACTGCAAGGGCCGGCGCCATATATTACGTGTTCGCTAGAGGAGACCGCGCCGGAGCATTATCGCCATCACGTGCTCGTCAGTCACGGGCGCAAAGTCCTCGTAAAACTCGCCTACCGCGCCAAAGTCCGCCGGCGCCGCAAGCACGGTCACGGAATCTGCCTCGTGCCTCAGCGCATCAACCGTCTGTGCCGGCGCCACTGGCGCGGCTATAGTGAGAGACGCCGGCTGGTGTTTCCTTATCCACCTTGCGGCGGCAATTGCAGTCGCGCCGGTGGCAACCCCGTCGTCGACAAGGACGACTTCTTTTCCCCGGATGTCGTAGGGCAGGCCGGCCTTGCGGTACTTGGACAGCCTTCTTTCTATCTCGGCCACTTGCCTTTCCTTTTCCTTCTCTATGTACTCCTCCTTGACCCTGAGTGCAATTACTACGTAGCGGTTGACATAGTCGGTGCCGTCGGCCATGACCGCGCCGATTGCAAGCTCCTCGTTTCCGGGCGCGCCTAGCTTTCTTGGTATGACGATGTCAAAGCCCGCCCCCAGCTTGCCGGCGACAATGTCCGCAAGGACGACTCCGCCCCGCGGTATTCCTAGTACGAGTGCGCCCTTTTTCACCGCCGGCGCAAGCACTTCTGCAAGCGCGTTGCCCGCGTCTGCCCGGTTCTGAAACTTCACGAGATAGATCCGGCCGGCGCAGTTTTTAAGCGTTCAGCTGTCCAAAACTATAATTCACTGCCCTGCCGTCTCTTGCACCTGTGCGCAGGCTCCAGATAGCAGTCATCGGCTACAACAAAGATAGGTGCACTGACGCGGCAAGAAAGGCGGCGTACGAGGTGGGAAGCGAGATAGCAAGGGCCGGCGCGGTGCTGGTGTGCGGGGGCCTCGGCGGGGTCATGGAGGAGGCTTGCAGGGGCGCCAAGGACAACAACGGCACTACTGTCGGCATCATCCCGCAGGACGACTTTTCCTATGCGAACAAGTACTGCGACATCGTAATCTGCACGACCATCGGGCTTGCCCGCGACTTTATCGTGGCCGGCTCTGCCGACGGAATAATCGCAGTCGGCGGCGGGGTCGGCACCCTGACCGAATTGACGGTCGGCTACATGATGAAAAAGCCGATGGCCGCAGTAAAGGGAAGCGGAGGGACTGCAGACGAATACAGCGGCAGGCATCTAGACGAGCGCAAGCGCGTAGAGATAACCACGTCATCAAGCCCGAGAGAAGCTGTCAATACAATATTGGATAAAATCCAGAAGAATAATAATGCCGGGCTGGGGCACGACAGCCTGCCGGACACAACGTGACGATGTCACGCGTGCTTCAGTAGATTCTGCCGTTACTTGCACACCTGTCCCGAGAGACAGGAGGGCGTTCTGGCAGCCACATGAACTTGCGCCAAGAGCCTATACCCTTTGCGTAGTTTTCTGACGGATCGTGCTTTTCCAGTTCGGCACCTTCTATACACAGAAAAACGATTTAAGACTTTCTGTCATTTTGTGCAGCAAAAGCTAGGCCCGATAGTTGACTAGGTATGGGTCTGGCTGGTAGAACTGCCCGTATTTTGCCGCCAGGTCCCGAAGCATCTTAACCACGTCCTGCGGACCAAATTCTTGCACAGTCGCAAACAGCTCTTTCTTCAGGCCCATGCCGAGCCTTAGCGCCTTTTCAAGTTCTGCCCTGTCGCAGACGCCGTTTGTTATGAGCCACGCCGCATTGTTTGCAGCTACTGCAAGCAGCTTTATCGGATTGTAGGTTGCAGCCTCTTGCTCTGTCAGGTTGACGCGCTCGTACTTGTCGCCGCTGTACTGGTAAAAGCCCTTGCCGGTCTTTTGACCCAGGTTCTTTTCGTCGAACAGCTGCTTGACTTTGGGGTGCGGGAAAATGACCTTGGTGTCGCGCATGTGCATCTCTACCGTCGCCTTGTGTATCACGTCAAGGCCGGTATAGTCTGCCAGCTCGAAAATCCCCATCGGAAAAGACATCCTGAACTTTACTGCCGAGTCTATCTGCGTCATAGACGCGTTGTCGCGCTCCATGCAATACACCGCCTCATGCACCAGCGGGATAAAGACGCGGTTTACGATAAAGCCCGGCACATCCTTTTTGCACAGGACCGGCTGCTTGCCCACCTTTTTGCAATAGTCCATCGCCATGTCCACCATGCCCGAGTTGCTTTTTGCGCCAGGTATCACCTCCACAAGCGGCATCAGCTGCGGCGGGTTAAAAAAGTGCAGACCGATAAAGCGCTCCGGCCTGTTCGTGAGCGCGGCCATGTCGGTTATTGGGAGCGTGCTGGTATTGGAGGCATAGAGCGTCTTTTCTTCTGCAAAGCTGTCCACCTCTGCATACACTTTTTTCTTTAGGTTCATGTCCTCCGGCACTGCTTCTATGAGCAGGTCTGCGCCTTTCAGGGCAGTCTTCAAATCAACGATAGGAGTAATGCGCGCAAATATCCTGTCCGCGTCCTCCTGCGACAGCTTTTGCTTTTCGACCAGCTTGCCCAGCGACCACTTTATCTTTTCCATTGCCTTGTCGAGGAACGACTGCTCGATGTCGCGAAGCGTAACGTTGTAGCCAGCCATCGCGGAAACCTGCGCTATGCCGTGGCCCATCACGCCGGAGCCAAGGACGGTTATCTTGTTTATTGAGACGGACATGTTATGCACACATGATTGCACGGTGATTTTTAATGTTGCTATCACGAACACTTAAAAGACGGAGAAAAAGAATCGAACAGACGTATATGGCTGCGCGTAAGAACACGTCGCGCAAAAAGCGACTGATGAAAAAGACCAGGCAGAACCAGCCGGTTCCAGCGTGGGTTATCATCAGGACCAGCAGGAAGGTCAGGACCAACCCCAAGCGCAGGCTTTGGCGCAGGTCTGACGTCAAAGTTGGATAATAGATAGGTGAAATAAAAGAAATGTCAGTAGAAGAAAACATTACCCGCGTTTACACCATCAACCTCGGAAGGGCCTGGATAACACCAGAGTACAGGAGGACCGACCGGGTTGTCAACATGATCAGGGAATTCGCAGAAAAACACATGAAGTCCGGCGAGATCAAGCTGGACCAGGATCTCAACAGGCAGATCTGGTCTCGCGGCAAGACTAACCCGCCAAGGAAGGTCAGGGTCAAGATGGTCAAGGACGAGGACGACGTCGTCACGGTCTCGCTGTACGAAGAGCCGACCGAGTCTGCGTCAGCCCCGGCACCAGCTCCAGCGTCAACAACTGAAGCGCCGGCCGCAGCAGAAACCAAGCCAGCAGCAGAAGAGACGAAGGCAGAAGTAGAAAAGACGCAGTAAATGATAGACGTCTGCCCCTTCTGTTACAAATTTTTACAGACAATCTACGACAAGAAAAAGATGAAAGAAGTCAGGCTCGCGCAGGACGGCGAATGCAAGAGCATGTATCACAAGAAACTGACAGACAGGTAAAAAAACACATACTAGAAGAACGGGATTAGCAAGCATAGATCACATTGCAGGCAAATCCTTGCAATCTGCGCCTGCCACTTTTGGTCTTTTTTTAGAAAAAAATCCGCCCAACCTCTCTCTGCTTCGTAACTCCAAGCGTGAAGATGAACCTAGTTAATCGAACCTCTTATACTCCGGCAATTAGCAGGACATGCCTCAACGTCATCGAACCATATTACGGGCCGCCGTCTTGTGGGTACGAGAGGCGAACCATGGCAAAGGCGGCGGCCTAATTCACTACTCACCCGTGCTTTTTTTGGATCCGATTTCGTTCAATTGACAATTCGTAACAATTAGTACACAACGGCTGCAACCCTATTGCTTCCTGCTGCCAATAACAGGCAGAGGCAGCATGATAGAGTGGCATTATATTTAGGGACAGGTATCATACATCGATGTACCTGGCCGATACGATGATGTACGTAATAACCGATACGACGACTTATCTCGTCATCATCCTGGCGTTCCCAATTGCCGCTCTGGCGGGCATCCTAGCCTACCGCACCACCAAGAAGCAAAAACCAATAGTGGCGGCTATGCGTGAGTATGCATTCTGGAATTTACAGCAGGACAGCTCCAAAGTCTATGACATAGACGTCACGGTTAGCCTGCAAAACATGGGAGCAAATACGACTATTCGCCGAGCCAGACTAACAATAACACACGCGGGTCGGGAATATTACCCTGATCCAGAGGCAGACACACCTGTCGAGTTGAGCGTTGGAAAAACAGTAAAACAACAATACAGGTTCCATCTTTCCCAAGCAGACATCACCCTTACCGACGTAATAGACAGCGCGACTTTGAGACTGACAGATACGTTCAACAGGGATTATGTCGTGACCTTTGAGCGCATTCCGCGGCATTCCCAATGAGGCAAGAACTAGACAGCTAACGGAAAAGGTATGAGGGCAGGTATTCTGGCCTCATACTTGCTTGTGTGTGTGCGTGCGAGTCTTTCGACTGACAGCCAGTTCAAGGTTTTTTAGTATAGCTGCAGATCTCGCATTTTTCAAAAACGGTGCCGTCGAGGTGGTCGAAATGGGCGCCGCAGTCCTTGCAGGTGTGGTGTATGTCAAGGTATCCGTCGGGCGCGTTAAAGCTCTTGCCCTCAAGCTTTTGGCCCTTGCAGACAATGCACCGGCAGCCGCACTGGATTATTTCCAACGCCTCTCAGAGAGGCGTTTTTCTATAATAACCTATTCTAGGATTGGGATTGCAAGCTCTAGGTCCGGCGCAGAATCCGGCTCATCCCAGTCAAGGTGGCTGTCTGCGTCAAAGATCTCGCCGAGCGGGTCGTACGCGTCAAAGCGAGTCTTTTGCGGCGCCGAGGCTACGACATGCACGCGCACGCCGTCGGTTGCCGTCGCAAGCGATGACATGGCGACCTCCGTAGTCCCTTCTTCCTTGAATATGCCCTGCGCATAGCCCACTAGCTGGTTCAATTGTGATATGGGGAGCGTCTCGCCTCCCATGACGTACACGACTGTGCGCCTTATGGCGCCTGAATCGATGACATTTTGGTACAGCATCGAGACAGAGTCCCGGAGGCACGCCTGCGAGTCTTCCGACGCCTTGCTGGTCGAAAGTATATTCATGTCCTGCCTGACGCCCCTTGAGGCAAGAGACGATGTTACCTCGATTATGGCGCCGTTGGTGGCAGAATAGCATTCCTCCTTTGAGAGCTCGGGATTATTATCAAGAAACGCGTCGTTGTCCATGACTACAATAGAGTGAGACGCTTCGCGCATCCGTCTCAGCGACACGCCTGCCGTAAACATGCGGTCCTTCTCGAAACCAAAAGGCATGATGGCAAAAGAGATCACGGTGCTGGTCTTGCGGGCGACGCTGCAGACCACGGGCGCCATTGCCGCGCCTGCCCTGCCGGCAAGGTTTGCGATGACAATTATGGTGCCAAAGCCCTCAAGCTTGGAGCGGATCTGCTCTTGCTTTGCAGACGCAAAAGACCTCAGCTTGTACGTCGAGGGATTGACCCACTTGCCTGAATTAACAAGAATAGAATTGTTGTCGTCAAGGTCGCGTTTGTCGTTGCTCACCAAGAGGCACTCGCAGCCTATCGCTTCGCTTGCCTTTTTTGCCAGCCTGCTTCCTGCGCCGCCTATACCTACAACAAGCAATGGATTTTTGATCAAAACGTCTTCCGACACTGTCCCCCGCTCTCCCTTTGCAACAGTAGCTCGCGAAAGTTAAAAAGCTTTGGAGATTAGCAGCCGGCCGCGTCGGGTGTAACAAGTTTGAGCTGTTACAGAATCGCGCGGGCTTTCAAAGAAAAGCTGGAAAAATCGTAAACACTGACGCGTATTTTTTCACCCAGCTTGAAACTGTCCGGCTTGCCGGCAAGCACTACTGATTTGTAGGCATAGTTCCTGCCCTGAGCGACCTTGCCAAGCTCGTCGATTACGATGTCGCCCTGCCAACCCTTCCACGAAGCGTTGCGCTTTTTCGCAATATCGCGCACGAGTCTTGTCAGCCGCTCGGACCTTTCTTTTGCCACCTGCGAGCTAACCTTTTTCATCTTGGCAGACTCTGTCCCTGGCCGGGCACTGTACCGCGAGATGTTGACCACGTCAGGCTGCGTCTCTTTGAGAAGGGCAAGCGTCTCTTGAAAGTCGTCTTCGGTCTCGGTCGGAAAGCCGACTATAATGTCCGTCGATATCGTAAAGTCTGGCATTTTTGCCCTCAGCGTCTTTACCGCGTCAGAGAAAACCTGCGCGGTGTGGCCGCGTTTCATCTTTCTCAATATCCTTTCGCTTCCGCTCTGCACCGGCATGTGGATGAACCTAAACAGCCTGTCGTTTTGAGAATAAACGTCGGCAATCTCACTCATCATGTCGGGCATGTACTGAGGGTTCAGCATCCCGACGCGGATTTTAAAGTCGCCGTCAATCCCGGTACAGGCCCTCAACAGCTCGGCGAGATTCGTCCCCATGTCCCGTCCGTAGCAGCCGCTGTCAGTTGAGGTGAGCCACACCTCTTTGCATCCAGCGCCGACGTCGTCTCTCACTTGCCTTGCAATGTCGCCTATCCTGTAGCTGTGGAGCCACCCCTTGGCAAGCTTTGTCTGGCAGAACGTGCACTCGCTCATGCACCCGCTTGCAATCTCGACGATGCTCACGACGGGGTTTATCCTGACCCTTGGGATGTTGACCTTGTCGGCCTGCGAGTCCTCAAGTGCGACCAAGCGATTGCCCAGAAATGCAGAGCCGACAATGTCTGCAGACCTGTCGATAGAGTGCGGCCCCATGAGGCTTGCCATCGGGCTGAGCGACTCGACCATCGCTCTGTCTGCCTTTGGGAGGCAGCCGGCGACCACGAGAGGCTTGCCGGTCTTGCCAAGCTGCTTTATGCGGTGGACCATCTTGTGCTCCGTCGTGTCCTTTACAGAGCACGTGACAATGAGGTTGA
>DASUXB010000059.1:0-2119 GCA_036378195.1 Nitrososphaera sp. | reverse complement strand
GCCGTCGGCCGACCAGGGGCTATGGGGCGTGCTCCCGTTCGTCCCGATGCTGATATACATGCTTATCCACGTCAACTATTTTGAAGAGATGTACTTTCGCAAGACCGCGCTTCTCACCGTCGTCTGGGCGTTTTTGCACGTAGCAATGGGAGTCGCGGTGCATGTCGCACTCGCCCTGTTGCCCCTTGGCTTTTTCTACAAGTATCTGTACAAAAAGCGTGGCCTCGACCACGCATACGCGCTGCATTTTGCCACCAACATCATCGTAGTCGCTGTGTCGATAGCCTCGTATTTTGTGCGGTTCTAGCTTTCGCAGCGCGCTTTTAGCGCCCGGTTCATCTCTTCAAAGCCGGCCCGGACGTCATCCATGTCCTTGAAAAACGACGACAGCAGGCCGCCAAAGACCTCGCGGTGGACGAACTTTACCCTTCCATTGCCGACGTTTTCAATGGCAAATATGTGCTCGCCGGACAGAAACCCAGGGACCTTGCCAAACCAGCGCAGCTCCTTTTCTGGCTCAAACTTGGTCACCTTGGGCTCGTATGTGCGCTGTTTCCCTGTAGGCGTCGTCAAGTGGATTTCAAGTTTTGCACCTTCCTTCGGCTCGCCACCGACCTTCGTTATGAACGGGTTCCATTCTTCGTATCTTGCAAAATCGGAAAGCACCTCCCACACGCGCCGGGTGCTTGCGGCAATCTCTATCTCTGTATGGATCTCTTTCAAGCCTGAGCAGAAATTGCATCGTAAGAGGAGGTTATTTACTTTCTTGTGGTAAACTCGATCCTTATCGAGTCGCCGTCTCTGAGCGGTATGTCCAAAAAGCTGCCATTCGTGTGCTGGACGCCGTTGACGTAGACCTTGGTATCGAACTTTGTCAGGTTCTGGCCTATCCAGTTGTATATGAAGTGGCCCAGCGTGAACGCGTACGGCTCTTTGTAGGCGACGTGGATGGTGTTTTCCTGCAGCGTGTGCACCGGAAGCGTGCAATTTTTGGTCATGCCCACGCCCTTTGGAACGAGCGCAGGCGCGCCGTCCTCGGTCGCCGACACGTGCACGGTGAGCTGGTACGGCTCTGCAAGCGGGTCTTTGATGCACTGATATATTGGGTCTTTGGCACGCAAATAGTCTGTGACTGCCTTTGTCCCAAAGCCGGCTACAATGACGACTCCGGCAAGGAGTGCCATCGACCACACAAGACGCCTCTTTTTTCCCGGCTCCTGACCGCCAACAAAACCCATCAGGGACAGGCGCGTGTCAAAAAGTTAAAAATCTTTGCAGGGCTGGAAAAATGTTTGATTACTGGCTCAGTGCCAGCACGTGGTTCATGCTTTCGACCAGGGGAAGCCCTGCTAGCATCTTGGGGTGCGGGACTGTAGTTGTGTATATGAGCACTCCGGGGACTGCCGCGCAGACGATAATAGTCAGTATAATCAGCCATACGGCTGTCATCTTTTCGACCATTAAGAAAATCACGCCTGTTTGGTTATATAAGTTTTAAAATCATCCGGCCTTTGGAGCCGGCGGTGCGTTTTTCACCTGACTGCGGAGCATCTCGACCTCTTCACGCAGCTCGTCGTTTTCGACTTCGAGCACCTTCAGGGAGGTTATCGCTTCTGCGTTCTGGGCCTTTAGCGCCTGGAACTCTTGGCGCAGTTTTTCCAAAGCCTGTTTTGCCGCGTCGCTGGGCGCCGCTGCCTGCGCCGCAGGCGCGCTTTTTGGCGCGGTCTGCAGCTTTATGTTTTCCGCCTTTAGCGCCTCGATGGTTTTTGCCGATGCAGAAACCTGCGCCTTGAGCGCGCCGACCTCGTTTGCGTGTGTGCGCAACTGCGACGCAAGGCGTGTGCTTTCGTCCATCAGCTTTTGGCGCTCAGCCCCGAACCTTGCAAGTTCCACCTTGAGCTGTGCTATAAGCGCCTCGTTAGCGTTGTTGTTTGACGACTGCAGAGATGCCGCTGACGCAAGCTCGGACAGTATCGCCGGCATGGCGTCAGAGTTGATGTATGCAGATGTGCCGAAATCAAGCGTTATTGCACCCTTTGACTTTAGCAGGCTCTCGACGCTTGGATCAAGCGCAAAAGAGCTGGCGTTGAATGAAAAGAGCTTCAATCCGTCTACCTTT
>DASUXB010000058.1:0-10963 GCA_036378195.1 Nitrososphaera sp. | reverse complement strand
CGGTAATAGTCAATCCTTGCGGCTATTGCGACCTTGGACGCTATTGCGCGGGCTATTTTGCCCCGCTGCCACTTTGGAGCAGAGTGTATGAGCGGATGCTGGAATAATATGCCGTGCTTGGGCGGCCTTGCGCCCGTCTTTAGCGCCCTGAAAAGCGCCTTTTCTGCTCCGAGCACCTGAATCGTGCTTGCGGGAAGCACTGCAAGCCTTGCGAGGCTTCCGGCCTTGGCGATGAGCCTTGCGCCCACTGCGGCCGTCAAGAGTTCCTTGACGTTCGGGGCGACCACTTCCATCGCCGCCTCGATGTGGTCAGAGAGTATGCGCCTCAGGTCCGACTGCAATATGACCTGGTCTGCCAGCTTTTTCACTATTGCAAGGTTCTCCGGCGTCATGTCGCCACCCCTGCTGCGCCTTGCGCCGTCAATGATTATCTCTACCTTTTTGTCCTGCATCCCGGCGCTCTCTAGGATTTCTTTTGTAATTTTGTCACGCGAGCCGGCCCTGCTGATAATCTCTGCGTGCGCGACCTGGCTCTGCACCAGGTTGTCGAGTTCTGGATAGTGCAGCCCGTACCACTCGCGCATCCTCGTGCCGATTGTATTGATTATCTTGTCCAGCTCATCCAGCGCGTTTATCGACTGGACTATGTGCAGGTCGAGCTTCTCCGACGCCTCCTTTACGCGGGAAGACGAAAGCTCTATCGCAAAGTCGCGCAGCGCCTGCATGGCGTCCTGCGGGCTTGCCGCAAAGCCGGCTTTTACGATATAGTCGGGCTTGCTCCCCTGTATCTCTTGCTGCTGGGCTTCCTGCATCATCTGGGTGTTGGGAAGGCCGGCCTGGCGCAGCACTATGGCCACGCTTGCGTCGTTTACGGATATCGTATCAAATGAGCGCAATTTGTCCACAAAGGACTTGATCTCGTCGGGCGTGCCCCCGCTCTTTAGCAGTCGGTACGAGCGCAGCGCGCTGTCGAACTTCCTTGACGCCACGGCGTTGCCGGCGCCGTCAAAGGCTGCTATGCCAAGCTCCAGCAGGACCACGGAGCAGGAGTTACTGTTACTTGAAGACATTTGAAAAGTGCTACAATAATGCCATTAAAAAAGTTAGGGTCAAGGGACCTGCCTCGCTTTTGTAAAGGCCAAAAGCAAACAAGGATTTTCTTGCTAGAATTTATACCCACCCGACCCACCAACAGGCGTGGGACTTGCGCTTGCTGACAGAAAACAGCTTGAAACGTTGCTAAAGGCGGCCGCCAAAGACCCCAAGGTGGCGACAGCCCTTGCGGGCAGGATGGTCCCGGGGCAGGGCGACGCAAAAGAGTTTGCGTATGGCCTCCTGTCGGGCATGGTCATCGGCAGCTTTATAGCCTCTTTTGAAGCCAGAAACGGCAGGCAGCCGGACAGGGACGAGACTTCTGACCTGCTGTCAATCGTGATGTCTGGGATGCCAGCGCTAAGAAAGGCCATAATGAAGCAGCTTGACATGCGCTAAGCAAGTAAGTGAACATTGTTCGAAAACGTTTATCTAATGTTTACGTCACAAAGCCTCCGGTGGAGCAAAAGTCCAAGGTGCCAGTCGCCGTGCGCGACATCATCATCGTCGTTGCCGGCGTGGCCATAGTGTGGCTTGGACTGAGGCTTGCGTTTGACACCAACAACCCGTTCTACGTGGTTTCCAGCCAGAGCATGGTTCCTGTCCTGCAGGTAAATGACGTCCTTGTGGTGAGGAACGGAGGCTCATGGGACACCCTCCATGTGGGCGACATCATTGTGTTCAACAGGCCCGACGGCGAGGACCGCGTCATTGTCCATCGCGTGGCCGAGATAGGCGAGAACTCCGCCGGCGACCGCGTCATCAGGACAAAAGGCGACGCAAACCCGGCCTCCATACCCGGCACCGACTATCCCATACACAAGGACAACTATATCGGCAAGGTCGTGTACGTCCTGCCGGGCGCCGGCGTGATAACAAAGATCATCAGCCCGCCCGTCAACTATATCATAATCGCGATAATTCTCGTGATACTATTTTTCAGCAAGTGGAGCGGCAGAAAGGGAAAAAGCGACTCTTCGCAGCCGTCGCCATCGTCGTCCTCATCCGGCACGCCGACGGGCCAGCCGCCGGCATGAAATCCAGGACGGAATACCTGACTTTTAACACGCCGGAAAGGCACGCTTTTGTAAACATTACGCCGCAGGTGAGAAAAATAGTCGACGAGAGCGGCGTGAAGGAGGGATTGGTCCTGGTGAACGCGATGCACATCTCGGCAAGCGTCTTTATCAACGACGACGAAAGTGGCCTGCATCAGGATTTTGAAAGGTGGCTTGAAGGACTTGCGCCGTACTCGCCGGAGAGCTACCTCCACAACCGCACCGGCGAGGACAACGCCGATGCCCACCTAAAGAGGCAGGTTATGGGCAGAGAAGTCGTAGTTGCAGTCACAAAGGGCAAGCTTGATTTCGGCCCATGGGAGCAAATTTTCTACGGCGAGTTTGACGGCCAGAGGCCAAAGCGCGTCCTGGTGAAGGTCATCGGCGAATAGAGAGAGAGGAGTAGAGTATTTAGCTCCGCTTAAATCGGCCGACTGAAATTTACTTCAAATTTTCAACAAATCGTTCGAAATATGGCAAGCAGGTATATATACTGCCCCTTTATAAAGGGGAGTGTGCCCCAGACCAAGCCCATAGTCAGCATTGAAAACGTGGTAGCTTCTGCGACCGTCAACCAGACGGTCAACCTAAACCTCATCACCCAGATATTCCCCGACGTCGAGTACCACCCGGACCAGTTCCCGGGCCTCGTGTTCAGGCTGAGGTCGCCCAAGACTGCTACCCTGATTTTCAGTTCCGGCAAGATGGTTTGCACCGGCGCAAAATCGGAAAAGATGGCAATCCAGGCGGTCAAAAACGTGGTCCAAAAGCTGAAAAAGGGAGGAATCCCGCTTGAAAACGAGCCGCAGATAGAGATACAGAACATCGTAGCGTCTGCAAGCCTCGGGGGCAAGATACATCTTGAATTGGCTGCACGTGTACTGCCAAGGAGCATGTACGAGCCGGAGCAGTTCCCCGGCCTCATCCACAGGATGCTGGACCCAAAGACGGTCATACTGCTCTTTGCCTCCGGAAAACTGGTGTGCACCGGCGCCAAGAAGGAGAGCGAGGTCTACAGGGCGGTCGGCAACCTACACACGCTGCTCGAAGAAAAGAACCTGATGATCTACGAAGGTTGAAAGGGTAAAGGGTTATTAGCACTTGTACTAGAATGTGTCAATAGTGGCCCGGGCGCTTGCGTTTGCTTTGGTTGCAACAGTCATTGTTGCAGGGTTTGTAGCAGCACCGGCGTTTGCCGCAACGGGCTCCCGTCCCGCGTACATCTATGACAGGGCGAACATCATCACGCCAGAATACAGGCAGACAATCGACGCGTACCTGCGCGGCCTTGACGACGCGACCACCAACGAAATAGTGATCTACACCATCCCAAGCTTTGTAGGCCACGGGATAAAGAAGGACGGAATAGAGATTCAGGACCGGGACATGCTTGCCAACTATATCTACAACGAGTTGACGCTGGACGGAAAAAAAGGGATAGGCAAGGCTGGAAAGGACAACGGCGTGCTCGTGCTGGTGTCGCTAGAGCGCGACGCAGGCGGAGGCTCCATGAGGATTGAAGTCGGCAGGGGGCTTGAAGGGAACATCACGGACGGGACGGCAGGTGAGATCCTCGACCGGTACCTGGTGCCGGCAAGGCAAGAGTACGAGAACACGGGAAGCACGGCGGCGTTTGACAGGGCGTTTTACAACACGGTGATTGCCCTGGGCGCGCGGACGGGCTACCAGGCAGGCGACTCGGTGTCTGTGCCCACAGACAGCTCGCGGCCGGTGACAGACGACAATAATATGCAGACTATATTTTTTGTATTGTTCTTTGTGGCAGTAATAGCTATAGGCGTGCTCAACGCCAAGTATGGAAGGGGAAGGAGAAGAGGCGGCTACGTCGGCGGAGGGTATGGCGGTGGCTGGGGTGGAGGTTGGGGAGGAGGAGGAGGGGGTGGCGGCTTTGGCGGGGGAGGCGGCAGGTCCGGCGGCGGTGGCGCGGGGCGCTAAAAGTAATAAGTAGGCACAAATAAAGAGAAGCTGCTACCACCTTGGTTAAAAAGAGCATTATAATAGCAGGCGCCGCAGTTGGCATCATCGCAATAATTTTCGGCTCGCTGTTTTCCATGTATTTTTCGGGCTTTAACGCCGCGCAGGCCAAAGACGAGAACGTGAAAAAGCTGGCGGGGGACATTGACGTGCAGCTGCAGCGCCGGTACGACCTGATACCCAACATAGTCAGGACGGCGCAGACGTACCTCCAGTTTGAAAAGAGCGTGCTTGAAAACGTCACAAAGCTCAGGACAGACTGGCAGAGGGCCCCGACAGTCAACGAGCGTGTGCAGACGAGCAACCAGATAGAGCAGGCGCTCAGCAAGATCCTGATAACGTACGAGAACTACCCTCAGCTAAAGTCCGACCAGCAGCTGACAAGGGTCATGGACGAGCTTGCGGGCACGGAAAACCGCATAGCAGTCGCGCGCACCTACTACAACGACGGCGTGCGGGACTTTAACGTCAACCTGCGCACGTTCCCGAACAACGTGTTCAATGAAAGCGGCTTTTTAGGGTTAAAGCCGTGGGGACTCCAGCAGTACGTGTCCTACCAGGCGACGACAGCAGCGCAGACGACCGTCCCGCAGGTAAACATACAGGTGCCCTAGCTAGTCCGTCTCTAGGCCGCCGCTTGCGGCCACCTGCTTGACCACGGCGCCCATCGTGCTATCGTCCACGAGCCCGGCCTTGTGGAGCGCGCCGGCGATGTCCTGTATGGTGGCGACAGAGGTGAGCCGGACGCCCATCTGCTTTAGCTTTTCCGTTGCGCCTTCCATCCTGTTAACCACTGCGACTACGTCCTCCACCACGCCGCCGTTCGCCCTCAACGCGTCTATCGCCTTGCTAACTGAAAGGCCGGTGGTCGCCACGTCGTCAATTATCACCACCTTGGCACCTGAGGCAAGGTGTCCCTCCACCAGCTTGCTCATGCCATAGCCCTTGGACTCTTTTCTCACGTAGACAAAGGGCTTTTCCATCTCGTAGGCGAGAGCGGAGCCAAAGACAAGTCCGGAGGTCGGGACCGAGGCAAAGGTGTCAAAGCTTCCCACATTTTTTGCCACAGCGTCTTTGAGGGCGCCTATTGTCAGGCGAAAGTGCGCCGGAAAGCTCGGCAGCATGCGCAGATCGATGTAGTAGGGGCTTGGCTTGCCGCTTGCAAGCGTGAACGCGCCGAACTTTAGCGCGTTGCTCTTTAGCAGGAACGATGCAAATTCCAGCGTGAAATCAGAAGAGGACACGCCTGATCTGCAAGGGATTCGTTTTTATCTTTTGTTATCGTGCCCTGCACGGGGGATAATATATGCCGGAGATATGGCTCAGGTATGGCGGCACCGACGTGGTGCTTGACATAAAGTTTGAAAACCTGTCAAGCCATGTGTCATCCGCGTTTTCAGCCATGCCCGACGAGCAGTACGGAGCTGCGCTTGACTCTGTCCCGGTAACTGACAACATGCTTGTGCTGGCGCTTGCCCCGTCAAGGGCGGCTGCAAGGGCTGTTTCTTTTATTTCAGAAGCTGCAAAGACAAAGGGCTTTTCTGCCATCACAGTCGATGTGCCTGCAAAGGCCGCCGGTGCGCTGCGGGCAAACCTTGCGTCCGTTGCGCCTGCTGACCCGCAAGCATCCGTTTCGATAAACCGCATCGACTACCAACAATCATTTGAAGAGCGCGCCAAGAAATTCCAGAGCACCGTCATCGTGTCCCAGGCCGGCCTTGACCCGCTCTTTGGGTTTTCCGGGGCGCCCACCGCGCTGGTCCGCGCCCTGTATCCAGAAAAGATGTCAGAGGCGTTTTCGGCTCGAAAGGAAGGCAATGTGCCGGCGCCCGGCGAGCAGGGCGAGCCACTGAAAATAGCAACGGCGGCCGTGCAGGGTGTGTCTGCGACGGCAGTGGAGCTCGTGGCAAACGGCACAGGCATTGCCGGCGTGCACACCGGCACCGTGCAGGAAGCGTTTTCAAAAGCAGTCGAGCAATTAAAGGCGGTTGCGACCGTCGAAGCCGATCCCGTCAGGTCCGCGATAATCAGCGCGGGGAGCGAGGCCGGCACGCACGCGACGCTTGCTGGCGCGCTCTACTCCCTGTGGAACGCAACCTACATCGTGAGAGATGGCGGGTCAGCAGTGCTCCTTGCAGAGTGCCGCGAGGGCGTCGGGGGCGGCGCGCTGCAAGCGTTCGTAGAAGGCAGGCTAAAGCCGGAGCAGATTGCGACGGCGCCGTACGTTGACGGCCTTGAGCATCTGCTGTACATGCAGGAGCTGAGGCAGAGATGCGAGCTTGGGCTGGTGTCGAGCCTGCCCCATTATTATGCAGGAGCCAAGCTCGGCTTTGTCACGTACGCAGGCGCAAGGGACGCCCTTGAAAAGCTGCTGGCTCGGAACGGCAAAGGCCACAAGGCGCTCGTGGTGTCTGACGCCGACATCACTTTGCTCAGGCCAAGGGCCTGAAAATCTCTGCCGGCAGCGGCGCGCACAGGACGGCAAGCGCTATTGCGACCCAGAAAAGCACCTTGCGCTTTTTCGACAGGGGCGACACGTCATCAAGAGGCGTGCTTTCCGGCGCGCGGGAGCTAAAGAGGAGCACGAACGCGGCCATGATAAAGTAGCCGAGGCCCGTCAGCACGCCGACGCTGGAATAGGTCAGGACGCGGTGCCACCGGACGCCAAGGGCAGACCTTGCGAGGTGCCCGCCGTCTAGCTGCCATGCGGGAAGCAGGTTGAGAAACGTGATGAGAAAGCCTACCCACGCGGCAAAGAGCACGGGCGACATTATCAGGACCGCGTTGCCGGCAGCAGCGCCGTGGCCCGTCAGGTCCAAAGTAGCCTGCATCAGGATGCTGCTGTTTATGCGCATCAGGTCGAAATTGCCTATCAGGTCCTGCACTCTTTCGGCAGGCACGAGCACCGATATGGACGAGCCGTATACTGACACCACCATAGTCACAAGCAGGCCGGCTATGGGCCCGGCTATGCCCACGTCGAACAGGACGTTTCGGTTGGTCATGTTGCTGCGTATCTGGATCATCGCGCCAAAAGTAGGCACAAAGAGCCCGGGTATCCCTGGTATAAAGTACGGCCACGATGCCCTTATGCCGTGGTGTTTTGCCGCAATCATGTGGCCCATCTCGTGCACGCCCAGTATGCCCACGAGCGACATCGTGTAGACTGCCGCCAAGAGAAGGGGGTCGCGGATGAACGCGTTGGCAAAGCTGGACTGGGAGCGGTACAGGCCGTCAATAAAGACGACGGTAAGGGTCGCTATGAACAGAATCACCGGGAGCGAGAGCAGGTACTTGCTGCGCGGCTTTTTGCTCTGCTTTTGCATCTTGGACACGGTCACTACTATACCGTCATCGACCGTCAGGTTGGTAGACGAAAGCGATGGCATCAGCCTCGATGCATACTTGGTGCGCTTGGCGGTGGCTATCATGTCCACCTTGGCAAGCTCCCTTATGAGCCGCGGAAACGAGTCATAGATGTCCGACTCGGCTATCAGGAACCGGACGGCGTCCTCGGTCTGGTGCTTTTGCATGTCCACTATGCGGTAGAATGAGGAGACGACCGGGACCGCCCGCGAGTAGTCGCCTCCGACAAAGCTTGCCACTGCAACCACCTATTGGCAATTTTGAGATTAAAACATTGTTCCATGCGGCTCCATTAGACCCGGCCTCAATAAAAGGCAGAACTGTAGACTTAAGGTTAAATAGTGTCGGTTCAGAGTCTAGTTCAGGTTTGCAGACTGCCCTGCGAAAAATAGGCGACGACTATGTGATACGCCGCTGCGAGGAAGGCGACCTACAGGCAGTCATAGACATCAACATGGCCGCACTGCCTGAACACTACTCGGACTACTTCTTCGAGTCGATATTAAGAGAGCTTCCCGAGGCGTTCATCGTGGCCGAGACAGGAGGCAAGGTGATCGGCTACATTATGTGCAAGATAGAGTTTGGCTTTTCCAACTTTCGCAAGTTGGGCTTTGTGAAAAAAGGTCATGTGGTCTCTGTGGCCGTGCTTGAGGAGCACAGGGGCAGGGGAGTCGGCAAGGCGCTGATGCTAGAGGGCGTCAACGGCGTGCTCCAGAGAAAGGCAGACGAAATATACCTTGAAGTCAGGGTCAGCAACACCAGCGCAGTCAAGATGTACGAGAGGCTGCGCTTTGAGACGAAATCCAGGCTGCGCTCGTACTACCGCGACGGCGAGGACGCGTACCTCATGGCGCTGGAACTCACTTAATCGACATAGTCGTTTGCGATGTTGCCTATTGCTTCCATTATCCTCGGCTCGTGAGCCTTGGCGTTGACAAGCACTACCGCGCCGGCGCCCTCGTAGGACGAGACGGCTTCCGACACGCGGCGCAGGAGAGAGAACGCCTTCTCAAAGCCAAGCGTGTATATGAGCTCAGTCGCGCTGTCGATTAGGACGGTCGCGCCAGGGTTTTCCCGGATTATCGACTCTATTTTGCTGGCTATTCCGTCCTCGCTGTCCGACGGGATGACCCGCTCGGAGCCGTTTCTGCCCTCCTTTACGCCTCCGGCCGGCTGGAATATGTACAGCTTGCCCTTTGCTGCACGGTAGACGTTGCTCCCCTTTCTCGTGAGGACCAGAGTGTCCGGGCTTGCAAGCAGTTCTTCAAGCGCCTTTGCGGCGTGGCCGAACCTGCTTGCGTTGAGTATCACAAGCTTGCCCCTGTAGTCGATTTTCGGGGCCGGCGAATCCTCTCTGTTGGCGTCTGCAAACGCCTTTGTCTTTCTGCCGACAGCGGCGGCAGAAGAAGAAGGCTTGCTGTCGTCGTCTGCAAACGCCCACGTCGGCTTGCCTGCAGCAGCCGACGGGTCATCGTCCTCGATGAAAGCCTTGGCCTTTTTCTTGCCGATGACGACATCGTCCTCGCTTGCGGACGGCACCACGGCGAACGGCACGTCTGCAACAACCCGTGGCGCCCCGCCTTCTTCACTCTGCATCTGGCTCTTTACCATCTGCAAGAGCGCGTCAGAGCCTCCGCCGATGAGGTCCCGGAGCGTGGTCTCGACAAGCTCTAGCTTTGTCATGCGCACCAGGTCGCCAAGCACTACCCTCTTTGAGATGAGAATGGCCGCCGCAGTCGCGCATGCGGCCGAAATGGCCGACGCAAGGCCGCCATACAGGAACCCCAGCTGCATCACCTGCTGCGACTGGGTGCGGGACGCATTGCCTATCTGCGCGTCGACTGCGAGGAGCGCGTCGTAAGACGAGACAAGCTTGTCAGTCTGCGTCACGAGCTGCAGCGCCTCCGCCTGAGCCGGGGCAGAAAACGACGGGTCCGTGGACAGGATTGCGAGGTCGTCCACCCGGGAGCCATAGTCTTTCCATTGCTGGCCTATGGTCTCCACAAGCACGGCCTCGTCAGCAGATATCTTGCCCAGGTCGACTCCTTCCACTGGCAAAAAGTCGCCCGGCAGGTTTTCTATGGTCTTGTAGCCTCCCGCGGTCAAGGCTATGCCGTTTTTGAGCGAGATCATGTGGGTTATGCCGGCCTTTTTCAGCGCAGGGTCTTGCGAGTTTGCGAACTGGATGAGGTCGGACCTGATGCCGAGCAGGTCGCCCTTGTTCTTTGAGAGCAGTTCCACGTTTGTGACGTAGCCGGAATAGATGTTGGCTATCTGGTCCTTGAACTTGATTATCGTGACCGTCGAGACGGCCGAAAGCGCGATGATTGGGATGATGGCTATCAGGATGAAAAACAGGATCAGCCTGTTCTTAAAATCCAAGTATGGATCGATAGAAATAGGTTCTATGTAAGTTTTGCCGGGGAACCGTTTTTGGGCAATTAAGAGGAGTTGTCGCCCTAATCGCGGCCAATGGCGGTGAGTTTAAAAGCGCACACCATAAGATATGCGCATGGTTTTCAAGTACATCGACATCTTGGGTGAGTCGACAAAGAGCTTTGAGGACGCGGTGCAGAACGCCATCACAGAGACTGCAAGGACCGTCAAGGACATCCGCACGGCCGAGGTGATGAAGATGAATGCCATCGTCAACAGCGACAAGATTGTAGAGTACCAGGCGGTGGTGCGCGTAGCCTTCAAGGTCCGCCGGAAGGAAGAATAGCTAACTGGCCCTAAAGATTGATAAGATGCACAGCTTGCCATCAACGGCATGGGCGCAGTGAAGGGCAACAAGGGCGCAGGTGCGGCCCTTTTAGCGGCTGCAATAATCGCATTTCTAGCCTACGCCTATGCCATGTTCGGGACGCAGTACAGCGAGATAATAATAAAGTTCACCATGGTAGGCGCAGTTGGCGTGCTCCTTGCGGTGCTAGGCTGGATAGGCTACACGATGCTGACTGCGCCAAAGGAAGACAAGGCTATTTCGTGATTTGTACGTCGGCGACTATCTGGTAGATGCGGGGGCCGACTTCGCGCACTATTGTCGTTTCCGTGATTTCATTTTTGTAGGGCGAAAACGCCTCTGCGGCGTCCTTGGTGCCTGCCTCTCTTGCCTTTTGCTTGCCGTCTGCCTTGACATGGGCAAAATAGTGCACGATGCCATCGCGCCCTTCTTTCAGGGCAAGCACTGCCGGCCCGACAAACTCCCTTGCCCTTTCCGGAAGAGGCATTATCACCCTGTCTGCGACGCCGGCAAGCTGCGACTCTATCGCCTCGGTCGCGTCAGCGCACACCGGCATGACGCGGTCAGCCACCTTGTTCAGTTTTGCGTTTTGTATGCACAGGTCGTTTGCCACTGGGTTTGAATCGATGCTGTACACCTTGCACGTCTTGACCATCTTGGCGATTATTACAGAGTAGGTGCCGATGCCGGCAAACATGTTGACCACTGT
>DASUXB010000057.1:0-3530 GCA_036378195.1 Nitrososphaera sp. | reverse complement strand
AGGCAGAAACACCGAGCCGGCGTACGTAAAGTTTCCCTTCTCCGCGACCGGCCTGCTTGCTATTGCAAGGTCTGCCGAATGGTTTGCGAGAAAGGACGTGAGATTTGGATAAAGAAGTGGTATACTGGCATCGTCTGCGCGATCAGAGTAGTTTACGTTTACGCTGCCCAAGTTTTTTTCGCTATTGTACTGGACAACCCACTTTTCCATAAACGGCACCGCAGAAGGCGACGACAGGGCACTGAGGGGGGTTTTTGCAACCTGCCCTCCTCCCCCGGTCCCGTTTGTCCCCATGCCGCCACCCTGCTGCGGCGGGAGGGACGCAGTCCCGCTGGTGTCAGGGGCTTTTGCACCGTTGTTTTGATATAACGTCATCGCAAGGATTGCTGCAGCGGCCGCGATAACAACGGCCAGTACGGTGCCCTTTTTCCTGCTCATGATCTAGTCCGGCACCTACAAGACACATGCAAAATTATTAACGAGTTTGGTTTCTGGCGGTAGAGGAGGCTTCTATCAATTACACGACTTTTTCCTTCATTTTGCGCATGCTGCGTATGGTCATATAGTACAGGATTGACGCGCACACAAACGAGACAGGATACCACCATACTACGCCGTAAAACGAGAGGTGCAGAGGGGTCATCATGTCCTTGGGCCATTCCCCGAAAAGCACCCAGTAGAACAGGTCTTCGAGCCAAATGAAATTCACGATGTTGCCAGTGCCCCACAATAACGCCTGCTTTTTGAGCACGCGTGTAGACGAGAAGAACAGTATGTCAAAGAACGGGTTGAAGGAGATGAGGATCGCAAGTATGAACATCAGCACGTGATAAAAGTAGATCTGGCCGACGAGGTGCACGCTCAGCGGGTGCACGAGAATGCTTATTCCAAGCGGGCTCGTGAGCAGCGTGTGTTCTATCACGCCGTAGACCATTGCAAAGATGAAGGTGGAGGCGGCAGACGTAAGGTGTATGGTCCTCATGGCAAACTGCCTCCCAAATACGTCCATGTTGAACATGTCTTGCGGCTTGCCCTTCATACTACTCCATCCTTTTTTTATCTATGCCGGCTTTAGTGTTGTCTCGCTCCGTAAGACTTTGGCGGCTGTTTTGCCTGCAGGAATCTTCCAGAGTACCTTTCTAGAGATTAGCCCGCATGACTGTTTTAAATGATGAGATCTTAGTCTAGGCGTGTTTGATAATCCTTTTATCATAGTCGCCATGTTTTTCTGGCTGTCGTACGTTCCCATCGCTGCGGTATCGCTTTATCGGGTGATCCAGAACCGGAACCTGTTCGTGGAAAAGCACGAGGTTGTAGAAGAAAAACGCGTAAAACATCGAGTGCACAGCGACGCCGAGATAATATTTCAGATAACGACCCGCTCGGCCACCAAGACGCACGTGGTAAGGCGTGGCATACAGTCAATAATCGACTCTGCGAAAAAGACCGACTACCGCAACTACCACATATCAATAGTGACCGATGACCCCGACGACGTCCACACGCTAAAGGGCATCAACTGCGAAGTCATAGTCGTAAACAAAAGCTTCAAGACGAACGCGATACGGAAGGGCAGGGCGCTCCAGTACGCCGTGGAGCACCGCAGGCGCGCAGGCATGAACACGGCAAAACAGTGGATATTCCACATGGACGACGAAAGCTATGTCACCACCCAGACGATAATCTCGCTTTTAAAGTCGATAGAGAACGGAAAGGAGCTCGCCTCCGAAGGGCCCATCTTTTACCCTTTGAAATTCGAGGCGGCCAACAGGGTCACCGCCATTGCGGAGTCCATCCGTCCTTTTTCCTGCTATGACTGCGTTTCGCAGATGACGAACCCGCCCCCTCTCCACATGCACGGCAGCAACCTGCTCATAAGGTCGGACATCGAGGACACGATAGAATGGAAGTTCGGGCCGACGCTTGCAGAGGACCAGATGTTTGGTTACAAGGTCTATGAAAAATACGGGCCCGGCTCGATGGGCTGGCACGGAGGCGTGCTCCTCGAACAGCCTCCCCTCAACATCAAGGACCACTTTTTCCAGAGGCGCAGGTGGGTGCTCGGCACGCTGCAGAACCTCCAGAACTTTCCCCGGTGGCACAGGTACAAGCTGATGTACAAGTCGACAATGTACTTTACCGGCTTTCTCTCTGCCGTCACTTCAACTGCCATCCTGCTGTCCAACTACATCCCTTCCCTGTTACAGTACGACACCATAGGACAGCAGATCATGTCGCTTCCAGAAAAGCTCCCAAACATCCTTTTTGCCTCGCTCACCGAGGCCCTGACAAAGGGCAGCATGGTAGAGCTTGGTGCAAGTTCCGTCCTGCTCTTTACGTCTCTGGTCTGGCTCGGGTCGTACCAGCTGGGGCTCTTTCTTAACCTAAAGTACTCAAAGATAGGCTGGAAAAAGAGGATGATATTCCACCTGCAGACGTTTCTCCTTTCTCCAATACTGGGACTGGTCGAGACCTTCCCGGCGTTCTGGGCAATGATAGAGTACAACATAAAGAAAAAGGACCCTGCGCAAAAGACCAAGGTCTATGACTTTTACGTCGTAAACAAGTAAGTGAGGGCCGACACGACGATAAATAATATAGTACGGGGCAGAACCAGTATATGCGCGTGAGCGGCAAGGAAGAACGAGAAAGAGGAGAAGAGCCTGACGAGCTGCGCGGCCTCTTGGAGGCCGTGTCCGACAAGGGGCTCAAGGTCCTTTCGATTGCCGAGCTTGACAGGCTGCGCGCCCTTCTTGTGGCAAAGGACTATGGCGAGAACAAAAAAGCCGACAAGGCGCGCAAAAAGCTATTGAAAAAGATAAACGCCGAGATGTTTGACAGGCACTCGCCGCGCCGGCTGTTTTAGACGGCACCTTGCATGTAGGCGCGCCTCTTGTCCTCGGAAAAGCGCTCTATGGCGTAGCGCAGCGCCGTCCGGGGCATCTTTTTGTAGTGCTGTTTCAAAAAGCCTTCTTCCGCGGCAGGGTCGCGCTTGCCCACCTCCCTCAGCATCCAGCCGACGGCCTTGTGCATCAGGTCGTGCGAGTCGGAAAGGAGCATTTCAGATATTTTCAGCGTGTCTGCAAAGTCGTTTTTCCTGATGAACGCGTATGTCGAGACTATGGAGACGCGCCTTTCCCACAGCACTTTTGACCTTGCAAGCCGGTACAAAATCGAGCGGTCCTCCCTCCTGTCAAGCAGAAAAGCGCCGAGTATAGAAGGCGCAGTCAGGTCTACTAGGTCCCAGTTGTTCACCCTGTCAAGGTTTTCCAAGTAAAACTTGGTGGTCTTCTCTGGTTCGCCTTGGTATTTTTGCACCAGCATCAAGAGCGCCACGAGCCTCTCCTCGTGGATTTGCGAGTGCAAGAGTGTCTTCACATCTGCAAGCCTGATTTCCGCCGTGTATTTCTTGGCAAGCTGCCTTGACGCAGGCACCGTGATGCCGATAAAGACGTCGCCCTGCCCGTACTGGCCCGGGCCGGTCTTGAAGAACCGCTGCATCACCTTTGCCTTTTCCAAGTCGCCAAGCG
>DASUXB010000056.1:0-3187 GCA_036378195.1 Nitrososphaera sp. | reverse complement strand
CAAGGTGACGCTGTTTACGGTCGCAGACCAGATGGGCGCGGCCATGATAAGGCAGTCGTTTTCGCAGTTTGGCGACAGGGTGACTCTCAGGATCGCGCAAGGGAGGCATGGCTACACCACCGCGTTCGAGTTCCCGCACGGTGACAGCAGGGTGAACGTGATGGTAAGCGACATTGGCGACAACGCAAGCTTTGGCCCAGACAAGGTCGGCTCTAAAGACGACCAGGCGGCTCTAAAGAACGCCGACGCGGTGATGGTGGTCAACTGGGCAAGCAACCAGAAAGGAACAGAGCTTGCAGAGCACGTCTTCAAGGGCTCGCCCAGCGCGCTTCACTTTATCGACCCGGCGGACATTGCAACTCGAAAGCAAGAGTTCCGCGACGCGCTGTTCAAGCTCGGCTCTGTCACCGACTACCTAAGCATCAATGAAAACGAGTGCGACCATCTGGCGTCCGCGCTCGGGCTCGACGCTCGCCTTGGCGCAAGCTATGGGCCTGACGACGTAAAAAAGGCGGCTGGAAAAATAGCGGAAAGCGTCGGAATAACCACCGACCTGCACACCCGCATCGGCTCGGCGTGGTCAAACGGCAAGGAGGCAGAATTTGTGCACGCAATAAAAGTCGAACCAAAGATACTGACGGGCGCCGGCGACGTGTGGGATGCCGCGGACATACTCGGGTACATCGCGGGGCTCGATTCGCGCGAGCGCCTGCTATTTGCAAACGCGGCTTCGTCGCTGTACGTGAGGGAGCAGTCCGGCGAGCCACCTGCCATGAATAGCGTGTTTGAGCTCATAGAGCGCATCAGGTAGGAGCTAGCTCTAAATCACCTGCCCGGCAAGAAAAGAAATGCACATGATAGAGTCAGGCGACGCGGCAAAGGTCGTTGACACGCTTGCAAAGAACCTCGCAGGCGTGGCGATGAACAGGTCGAACTTTGAAAGGCTCCCGGACACGTTCTGGGGGTATTACGCCCGGGGCAACGACGGCAAGAATGGCAAGTTTGCAGTCATTGTCACTTACTCGGAAAAGGGCGACGACGTCGACGACCTCATAAAGATGTACGAGCAGTGGATAGCCAAGAACAAGGCTTCTGCTACTACTAAGTGATCTGCTCCAGAATCCACTCGCGGAATTTTGCGGCTGCAAACTCTTCTGACTGCTTGACAAACGCGGGGTCTCTCACGCGCCACTGGTCCTGCGGTATCCCGTCAAAGAACTCTTGCATACACAGTATGAACCGGAAGCGCAGGTTGCGCGGGTTTTCCACCAGCCCATAGCGGCGCAGTATCGCTGCAACCGCGGAAAACGCCATGTCATAGTCACGCTTGAACGGCTCTATCGCAAACGTCTGCCGGAGAATGTCCGAAATGGCGTCCAGGTCCTGCCCGAGCGTTATCATTTTATCTTTTGGCCTTGAGGGCTTCCAGCTTTTTGGAATACAAAGCCTGCATGTTCGCCGGGACATCAAGGCTGTATTTCGACGCAAGGTAGTGCAGGAGTGCTATCGACTCGGTTATCTCTAGCTTGGCGTGCTCGGCGTTCTGCTTTTCCATCGCAAAGGCTATCTCGCCTATCTCGCGCACCAAGTGTATGAACGCGGCCTGGGCGTTGTCGCCAAACTTTGTGTTGTAATATTCTACTGCTGTTGCTGTTGCGGTTGCGCTCATGATATATGCAAGGCTGTGTGCGCATGGACGGTATTAAAACCCATTTTCGAGTGCTGTACCGCATGGCATATAAAATGAATTGCAGCTAATATCGCGCCGTGAAAAGGGAGCTCCTGGTATTAGCCGGCGTCGTTGCAGTCTTTGTCGCCGGCGGAGTCGCGCTTATGTCGTCTGGCCTGTTGCCGGAGGAAAGCGCCAGGAATTTCAACGCCCTTTCCAACATAACGCTTGATACCGGAAACGTTGTAGTCATCAAAGAGCCAAGCGCGGGCGACAACACGTACATCTATGCCATAAACAGCGTGGCCAAGCAGGCGTGGGAGATAGCCGAGAAGGACGCAAAGGTGCAGGACATACTCTCGCAGGCAAGGGGCAGCGCAGTCACGATTGCGGCGGTGCAGCCGACCGCGTTTGTCGACCCTAGCGGCAAGGTGATCCACAGCGGCTCGGGGCAAGTGATAATAACATCGAACCGGCAGCTTGTCGCAGGCAGGCCCTACGCGGACGCAGAGAGCTTTTCCTCTATAGCAGGCAAGCAGGGCGAGTCGCACCAGCAGATATGGAACGTGTTTGTCGACATGGACGCAAACAAGGTGACAAACATTTCAAACGAAAGCGAGCGGGTGATGTCAAACACCCTGCGCAAGGACATTGTGTACGGCGGCATGAACATGTACATGCCTGACGCGGCCGTGACGCAGGCTGGCTCGACCGTGAAGTGGATAAACGAGTCAAACGTCCCCCACAACGTTGTGGGCACGTACAAGACCGAGTCGGGCCATGCCACGAACATAGACAGCGGGTTTTTCGACGGCGGCGAGTCGTTCCAGTACAAGTTTGACGAAAAGGGCACGTTCGAGTACCACTGCACCATCCACTCGGCGGACGGGATGAAGGGCACGATAGTAGTGTCCTAAGATCCCTTCAGGTGCTTGTCAAAGAACGCAAGCGTCTTTTGCCACGCGTCCTTTGTTTCGGCAGGCGCATAGTTGGTACCAGACGGGTTTGCAAACGCGTGCCCCACGCCGTTGTACACGTGTACCTCGTTCACTATGCCGTCCTTGTCAAGCGCCTGCTTGAACGCGTTTACCTTCTCCACCGGTATCGACTGGTCGGCGCTCCCAAAGATGCCGAGCACCGGCCACTTTATCACGGACAGCGCCTTTGGATCGGTGACGGGCTGGCCGTAATAGAGGCCGGTCGCATCCATCTTGTTTTCGTTCAGCGCAAGCTGGAGCGACCAGTCGCCACCAAAGCACCACCCAAGCGAGCCTATCTTGCCATCCACCGAACTGCTGTTGCGCAAATAGCTGACGGCGGCCTGCAGGTTCTTTATCGCCTCGCCGGGGTTGTTCTTGACGCCGATGGCAAGCACCTGCGCCTGCGAGCTTGTAGTCGTCACCTGCCCCTTGTACAGGTCAGCCGCAAGAACGACGTACCCTTCCGACGCCATCTGCCGGGCCATCTCCTTGATGTTGTCGTTCAGCCCCCACCATTCATGTATCATGACGATGCCTG
>DASUXB010000055.1:0-7219 GCA_036378195.1 Nitrososphaera sp. | reverse complement strand
GACAGGAACTTTTGCGAGCCGGCAATGCGCTGCTCGGAGCAGCGGAAATCGTAGCCGAGGTTGGCCTCGCTTGCCGACCAGAACCGGAACGTGTCGGCGCCGTACTGCTGGATTACCGGGAACGGGTCGATGACGTTTCCTTTGCTCTTGCTCATCTTTTCTCCTTTTTCGTCGACGCCATAGCCCATTATCCACGCGTCGGTCCACGGCATCTTGTCCGTCAGCTGCACGCACCGGAGCATCGTGTAGTGGAGCCACGTCCTTATGATGTCCTTGGCCTGCGGCCTAAGCGCCATCGGGTACGCATAGTCAAACAGATTTTTGTCTTTGCCGAACTTTGTCACGTAGAGCGGGCTTATCGACGAGTCCATCCACGTGTCAAACGTGCGGTCCTCGCCCGTGAATTCCGCATGGCCGCACTTGGGGCACTTTTCAAAGGGTGGGCTTTCCTTCCAAGGCCGGTAGTATTTCCCCGGCTCTGGCAGGAGCGGTGACTTGCAAGAGTTGCAGTACCATATCGGTATCTCGGTGCCGTAAAAGCGCCTCCTGGACACCGGCCAGTCGATTGCGACAGAGTCTAGCCAGTTGAGCAGTATCTGCCTGTGCATCTCGGGGTGGAACTTTAACTGCATTGCAAGGTCGCGCAGCTGCGGCACATAGTCGAGCTGCTTTACATAATAGTCGTGCAGGGGAATGATTTCAATCGGCGTCTTGCTGCGTTCGCACAGGGGGGTCCGGTGCATGATGCTCTCTTCCTTTTCAACCAGGTTTGCGGCTTTCAGGTCCTCAATAACCTTTGTACGGGCCTGGTTGACGCGCAGGCCGGCGTACGCGCCGGCGGCCTCTGTCGTTATGCCGTTTTCGTTGAGCGCCACAATCTCCTTCAGGCCCAGTTCGCGGAACACCTGCACGTCGTTCTGGTCGCCATAGCTGCACACCATCACGGCGCCAGAGCCGAATTCCGGCCTTGCAGAGTGGTGCGTCTTGACTGGCACCTCCCTGTTGTATAGGGGCAAGACGACGCTCTTGTTCTGGTAGTCAAGGTAGCGCTCGTCCTCCGGGTTTACTATCACTGCCTGGCACGCAAAGAGAAGCTCTGGCCTGGTGGAGGCGATTATTATCTGGTCGTCGGAATTATTTGCGATCTTGAACTTCATGTGCACCAGCTTTGTAGGCAGGTCGTCGTGGATTATCTCGGCGTCTGCTATCGTGGTGCCGCAGTCGGGGCAATAGTTGTTGGGCCTGTTTGCCAGGTATACCAGCCCGCGCTTCCACAGTTCGATAAATGTGGCCTGCGTCAGGGCGCGGTACTCGTCAGAGTCGGTGCGGTAATAGTGAGAAAAGTCGCCGGAAAGCCCCATGTTCTTCATTATCTGCAGCATCTCTGCCTCCAGGTCGTCAAGCGCGCCCTTGCAAAGGTCGAGGAATTTCTGCCTGTCCATCTGGCGCATCCGAACCTTGTACTTTTTCTCGGTGTAGATCTCCACCGGCAGGCCGTTCCTGTCGATGCCTATGGGAAACAGCACGTTCTTGCCGGACATCCTTGCGGTCCGGGCTATCATGTCTATCTGGGCATAGTGCGCGGCAGCGCCAATGTGCCACGGCCTGCCCGACGGGTACGGGGGCGGCGTGTCTATTGCAAAAGCCGGCTTTTCGTTTATCTCAAAGCGGTACGTGTCCTCGTCCTGCCACCTCTTTAATATCGCGCTTTCAATCTCGTGGTTCCACGACTTGGTCTCTATCTTGGGTTCCATTGACCGGCCTGCCTAGGTGTGGCGCCCGATACCGTTATTAACGTTGAGGCGAGTCTGGCCAGACCAGAAAAGATATTAATATTAACGTCTGCGCAACCCATTCCGTGAAATTCGTCGACTGGTTCCCGTATTACCAAGGAATCCGCGCAGAGTTTGGCTACAGCACAGAGAAGGACCAGGAGGCGGCTAGGATGCTTTCTGGCATGATAAAGAGAAAGGCGCTAGAGCCCAAGGTCTTGCAGAAGAAAATCGCCGGCAAGAGCGTGCTCGTGCTTGGCGCGGGTCCGAGCCTGGCAGAAAACATCAAGATAATCAAAAAGAACAAGAGTTTTGTCAAGATAGCCGCAGACGGCGCGGTACAGGCGCTTTTGGAGAACAAGATCAAGCCGGACATCGTAGTTACGGACCTTGACGGCGATTCCGCGTCACTGCAAAAGGCGGCCAAGTCTGGCGCGGTGATGGTGGTGCACGCCCACGGCGACAACACCGACATGCTGAAAAAGCTCGTGCCCAAGTTCAAGAAGGTTCTAGGCACGACGCAGGTGATGCCAGTCGACAATGTCTACAACTTTGGCGGTTTCACGGACGGCGACAGGTGCGTGTTTCTGGCAGAAGAGTTTGGCGCAAAAAAGATAGTGATGGTCGGCATGGACTTTGGCGGCATAAGCGCGTACAAGGACGTCAAGGACCCGGAGCTGAAAAAGCGCAAGATGCAGGCCGGAAAGCGCCTGCTGGAGACGCTTGCCAAGCAGTCGCGCTCGCAGCTGTTCCACGCCTCTGAAAAACCGGTCAAGGGCTTTTCTCCCTACTAGGGGCATGGTCAGCCAGAAAAAGGCAACAGGCATACTCGGCATAGCGTTTGCCGTGGCGGGGGGCATCGCGTGGTTCTTTGGCCAGCATATACCGGCCGCGATGCTGTGGGGAGTCGCCGTCCTGATAGTGCTGAAACTCAACAAGCGGCAGCAGCAGAAACAGAAAAGGCGGTAAGGCTATTATACCATTTAGGATCAAGAGGGCTTGCTATACAATGTCCGGCTATTCCGAAGATGACGTCAGGCGCGCGGCGGAGCTCCGCGAGTGGCTCATGAAGCAGATTTCAGACAAGCAGGAAGAGCTGGAGAGGCTGAGAGCCACGCTTTCCATCATCGACAGCGTTTTAAAGCAGGGCAGTTTCAGGGCCGCGGCTGCAATCGCAAGCGAGCCGGCAAGGCCGCAAGCGACATCTGCAAAGCAGGCGCCGACGACGACGGCAACAACAACCGCGCCACCTGCACCGGCTGCAACCAAGCAGGCAAGCTTTGACCCGGGCAGAGATGTCAGGCCGATAAAGAGGGCCAAAGACGATTTCGTGCTCGCAAACGCCGAAGTCACTGCAAATTCGATAACCATAGTGCCGGCGCCAGGGGTCGGCCTGAGCGTCAACACGCCCCCGTTTCGGTCGTTCTTCCTCGGCAGGATACTCGACGGCATGAAGACCAAGGACGCAGAGAGGGTTTCGCAGGGAGCTCTTGCGGAATCCGGCGTGATGAGCTACAAAGTTGACGAGGACGGAGGGGGCATGATAAAAAAGATAACGATAACAAACTATCGCGACAAGGAGCGCCTGGCAGAGATATTCAACACGTCCGCGTGGGTATTCACTAGGATGCTGGAAAAAGCTGGAAGCTGACAGAACATGGACAAGATAGTCGTCCTCGACTTTGGCTCGCAGTACAGCCACCTGATTTGCAGAAGGATAAGGGAGGCCAATGTCTACTGCGAGCTGTTGCCGTACAACACGCCGGTAAAGACTTTGAAGGAAATGGATCCAAAGGGCATCATTTTTTCTGGCGGGCCGGCAAGCGTATACGCCAAGGGTGCGCCCAAGCCGGACAGGCAGGTGTTTTCGATGGGCAAGCCGATACTGGGCATCTGCTACGGCCACCAGGTGCTGGTCGACAGCTTTGGCGGCAAAGTGAAAAGGGCGGCAAGCAGAGAGTACGGGCGCGCAGGTCTAAAGATAGACGACAATTCCGACCTTTTCAAGAATTTAGATAACAGCATAAACTGCTGGATGAGCCACGGCGATGCGGCGGAAGAGGTGCCGGACGGATTCAAGGTGATAGGCCACACCGAGAACTCGCAGTCTGCGGCAATAGGCAACCACGAAAGCAGGATGTACGGCATCCAGTTCCACCCAGAGGTGGTGCACACCGAGCGTGGCGTGCAGATATTGAAGAACTTTGCGCAGGAGATAAGCGGCGCAAAGCCCGAGTGGGACATGCAGAGTTTTATCGATACTACCGTTAAAGAGATCAGAGAGCAGGTGGGCAAAAAGCGGGTGCTTGCAGCGGTGAGCGGCGGCATCGACTCGACGACGGTCGCGGCGCTCATGCACAAGGCAATTGGAGAGCAGTTGTCTTGCGTGTTCATCAACCACGGCCTGCTCAGGCAGGGCGAGGAAGAGGAGGTGGTCAGGCTGTTCAAGGAGCACCTTGGTATCGACCTCATCTACGTCAACGCGGAAAAACGCTTTTTGTCAAGGCTGAAAGGCGTCACCGACCCGGAGAAAAAGCGCAAGATAATCGGCGACCAGTTTGCAAAAGAGTTTGTGACAGTCGCCAAAAAGCACGGGCCGTTCCAGTGGCTGGCGCAGGGGACGCTGTATCCAGACGTGATTGAAAGCGGCGTGTCAAAGGGCCCCGCCGCCGTGATAAAGACGCACCACAACGTTGGCGGCCTGCCAAAGTGGCTGAAATTGAAGATAATAGAGCCGTTGCGCTTTCTATACAAGGACGAGGTAAGAAAAGTGGCAAGGCTTCTTGAAGTGCCCGACGAGCTGCTAAAGAGGCACCCGTTCCCCGGGCCAGGCCTTGCTGTGCGGATAATCGGCGCGATAACCCCCGAAAAGACGAGGATCGCCAAGCACGCAAGCAGGATAGTAGAGGACGAGCTGAAAACAGCTGGATATTACGACAGGGTGTGGCAGGCTTATGCGGCAGTCGGCGACGACAGGGCTGTAGGCGTCCTTGGCGATGAGAGAGTGTACGGCCACGTCGTCATGGTGCGCGTAGTCGAGTCGATTGACGCCATGACCGCGGATTGGACACGCCTGCCGTACGAAGTGATAGAGCGTATAAGCAACAGGATAACAAACGAGGTCGAGGGGGCGACGTGGGTCACGTACGCGGTGTCTAGCAAGCCACCGGCGACGATAGAGCCGCAATAAAAATAGAGATCCCCTTGCTTGAGCACGAAAATCCGACACTTTCGTAAAGTAAATGATCATTTTCCATGTGTATGCAAGCAGCGTGTTCATAGCATGACGCTCAAAGGAAAGAAGAACCATTAGAATGTCAAGCTGGGCAGAAGAGTTGCAAGTTTAGACGCTTTATTTTTCTAATGCATCTAATCTATCTGCCGATTCAAGTAATCTGTCCAAGCAATGGACAAAATCCCTCAGGGCGTTAAGGCCAAGACTCATTTCTCTGACCATTTGCACATTTACACTATATTTTTCAAGTATCAAATAAAGTTCATCCTCAGTAGTATCTTGGTAGTTCATTTTCAAGAGGGCCAATGAAAGTCCTTGCTGCCCTGCTGTTGCAACGTTTTTGTAATTTCAGAGTAGTCGGTATCAACTTCAATTACTATGGACTTGGGGTTGATGTCGATCTGCACTCGATGGCCAGTGTTGTGGATAATTTGCTGAACATATGCTTTCAAAAACACAGACCATTTAGCACCCATGTCATGTTGGATCATAATCTTGTTCTCCTTTATTGCTTGTTTATCATCAAGTGAATATGCCTTGCATAGAAAACCGGAAGCGCGAAACTCCCTTATGAGCAGTTCAATGGCCGACTCTAGTCCTGCGTCACCTTGCATAAGCAAAAGCGAATCGACATACGCATTGGCAGACTCGATTGCAATTTCTCCTAAAGTTTTTTCATCGATGGCATCAACAAGCTTACCAGCAATCGCTCGATGAATTGGCATGAATCCGGCTGCCGTGCAAGTTCGTTGCCATGTAATATGGTGCCGGAGGATTTTTTTTACGAGGGTGTTTACGCTAAGCCTCTCGTCATCGGCTTGGGCGCGCAAGGTCTCCAAATCGTCATTAGGAATGCGAAATGTGACACTTGTGCTTTTCTCGCTCAAAGGACGAATCAATGCGCCAGTTTATTGCAAATAAGAATTTCGTGTATCTTTCGACGTTAGTAATTTGCAAGAAATTATCTTGCATTGTGTTAAGACTTCCTGTACGTCAAATCACTGAGGGCTCTGCAGCCAGCTCTGATGGCATTTTCTTATCGTACTGCAAGCAGAATCAAAGTATTACTACAATGGAGAGGAATTGAAACCATGATAACAAAGGGGTCTTTTCTTCATTCATTGTTTAGCGCGCAATTCTACTAGGGGAATCCTGAATATCACAAGATTATCCGTTCTGTCAAAGGTTGTTTGCGACACGCCCATCTTCTGAAAAACCGCCTTGAGCATCGTAGACAGAAGTAAAGACCACTTTGCTCCCATCTCATGAGATATTGTGTACGTATGGGTATCATGAGAGATAGACTTTTGAAATGCGATTCCAGAAAACTTCATCCATAATCCAAGCACATCCAAGAATGCGGAAAGGCTATAGTCCCTCTTTAGAATTAAAGTCATATCCTTTACCCTAACATCTGCAAAGAGACGCCCTATCTCCTCAATATCATCCTCTGTTAGCTTGTCAAGCATCATCAAAAATACCATCTTGTGTACTGGGATCATACCCGCTTGTGTAGCAGATGCAGCCCATTGATAATGTGCCGCAAATATGCTCTGTGCTATGGAATTAACGAACTCCCTTCTCGTCCGCTTCATTTCGTAACTTGCTCAAGGTCTCTAGTTCAAGCCGAAACGTGATGTTTTCCTTATCAGCCCCATTGCCCATTAAAAAGAGTATCGTAGTGCAGTATAATAAAGTTTAATATTTTGCATTAAGAGTTCTTGCACTCTCATGCAACATCAGATATAACATATTTCTTACTGTGCAAGAGTTGCCTTCCAGATAAATTCTCTATTTTTTAGGTTTTTTCTCCAGCTACCAAGCTTTAGCGTTTACGACAGAGTTGCAGTTCTTCATGCATAAACAAGAGGATCCTATTTTTACAGAGCCGCAATCAAAAGCGAAAGCCTACCATTTGAGCGTGAAAACACCTCAAAACGCGTGGCCAGAATTGGGTCGAGACGGTATGGCTGTTACATGCCTAGGCAAGCAACCATACGTTTCTGTTTGGACGGCGAGCCGTTTGAGAAGAAATCATCTACCCAAGTGACGAAACCTGAATTCAAGATTGTATATTAGATATAATTCCATTTTAGGCCGAATGCGGGGTTCGATTTCATAAGCATAGAACAGGCTCAAGATGCAGATGGGTACCCCAATAACAGGTGAATCAGAGAATATGTGCTAATGACGCACATAAGCAATAGACTAG
>DASUXB010000054.1:0-5122 GCA_036378195.1 Nitrososphaera sp. | reverse complement strand
GGCGAGGCGATGTACTCGACCCGCTTTATCGGCGACAGGCTGTACCTCGTGACGTTCCAGAGAGTGGACCCGTTCTTTGTGATAGACCTTTCCCAGGACACGCCGGAGGTGCTCGGTGAGCTGAAACTGCCCGGCTACTCTACGTACCTGCACCCGTACGACGAGACTCACATAATCGGCATCGGCAAGGACACCAAGGACAACGGCTACGGCGGAGTCGTGCCGACCGGGGTAAAGCTGGCACTCTTTGACGTGTCAGACGTAAAGAACCCAAGATTGGTCAACGACTATACGATACCGGGGCAGGACACCGACTCGGAAGTGCTGCAGAACCACAAGGTGCTCTTGTTCAGCAAAGAGAATCCAAACGTGCTTTCGATTCCTGTGACAAAGTACGACGCGGAAGATGCCAAGTACGCGCCTGACGGGCGCTACCTTCCTCCAAAGGTGTGGCGCGGGTTCTACGTCTTTGGCGTGAGCGCCGACGGTGGAATCGCGCTAAAGGGTACGGTGGAGCACTCTAACAACGCGACCGACTATTATTATCCCTACTACGGGATACAGGGAAGCAGCAGGTCGTTCTACATTGGAAATGTGCTGTACACCGTGTCGGCAGGCAACCTCATCAAGATGAGCGACATCAATACGCTCAAGGACCTCGGGCAGCTGCAGATAGGAAGCACGGGCGACGTGATAAAGTACCCAGTGCCCCTCGACGCGCCGCCAAAATAACGACACATAGCGCCGGCAGGATTTTTTCTCTCTCTGCAACCCGCCGGACTTTTTATAGAATCTTGTTGCATGCAGCCGAAATTTCTTTTATACGATAAAGCCGATATACTGTACGGTTTTTCTTCATGATTCAGGAAGGCGAGCTCGTCTTCATCTATGTCTCGGATATCGGAGGCGAGGTCCAGCCCAAGGACCTCGAAGGCAGGCTGCAAGAGTACGGAAAAGCGTACCGGGAGCGGGTTACAGGCTCGTCATGGGTAGAGGAGGGAGTCAGGATTGCAGCCAAAGACGCGGTGGAGGTCTGCGGAATAAAATGCTGCGTAGAGATAAAGGTCTTTTCCGTGGGCGGAATCCTAGTCAGGATAAACGTGCCGGTAAAGAACAAGGGTTTTTCCGAGGCGCTTGAAATAATTTCAAGGGCAGAAGACGGGGTGGTGGCCGTGCGGGGCGCCTCCGTCCCGATGGCCGACTATGCAAGGGATCTTGCCCACAGGATAAAGGAGGACATCAAGCCCTTCATAACAAGCCCGTACGCCAGCGTGGACTATGAAGAGAGGTACAGGCTCATAGTGGTCAAGGAGGGCAACAGGGACCTCATAGGGAAAAGCAGAAAGGAGATTGTCGGCCTGCTGAGAAAGGAGCCTTTTGAGCGGCTCTGCATGGATGAGGTGGACGAGATAGTCGGCAACCGCTACGCGTACAGGGACAACTTTTTCATCGCGGACTTCAGGGGGGCGTTTGGCTTTGTAAAGAACATGGAGGCTTTTCCGGTGTCAAGGGCGGTAGAGCTGTACCTGCTCCAAAAGCTCCAGCTGCGAGTCTATGACTCACTCCTTGATGACATGCTGGGCAAGTCCTACGACATCCTCGCAAGAGCCGAGTCCAAGGCCGACCGGGAGCTTGGAGAAAAGATAAACGAGATCCACCTCCTGAGGCTGGAGCTACTAGAGATAGTCTCGGCCATGAAGGTCGCCCGGGGAAGTCCGAGGGCTAGGATATTCTCCTCCCTGTGCCAGACTCTGGGCGAGGTGTTTGAACTGCAGGACTTGGTAGATTCTGTGACGAGGAAACTTGACAGGTTGGGTGAAATCTACACGATGGTCTACGACTCGCTGCAGAACACCCGGTTCATAAAGATGGACAGGACGATGCTGATGCTGGAGGCGATAATCGTCGTCCTGATAGCAATCGAAATAGTGCTCGTGCTGTCCGGCAAATTCTAGAGTTTTTTTGCAGTAAATGATTTTAGATAGCGCCTTCTACCACAGCCCGTATATGTCTACAGAAGGGGACACCGAAATGCCGCCGGCCATGACCGCAATAGAAGCTACCAGCAGCGCAGAGCAAGTGAGCGAAACACAGCAGCAACAGTCATCATCGTCGACGATGCCCCTGCCAGAGCGCACCGTGACCAACGAGGAAGTCATGATAGCCCAGGCTCTTTCGAGGATAAAAAAGAACGCCAAGGTCCTTGAAAAGACCAACAAGATGCTCGGCCAGGTGCTCGACTCGCTCAAGAGGGCAGAAAAAGAGAGCGCAGGCCACGCAAGACAGGTAGCGGCGCAGAACAAAAAACTCGCGTCACAGATAACGCAGCTGCAAAAGCGCGTCGCCAAGATCAAGAGTGCTCCTGCGCCAAGGCCAACAGCTGCCAAGAAGCAAAAGAAGAAAAAGGCAAAGGCTAGGCCAAAAAGGCGCTAGGTGAGCCAGGCAGCCGCAGGGCCGCGGGTCCCAGAATACTCTATCTCTCTATCTTTTTTCTTCAAAAAATAAAAAAAGGAAAAAAGGGCGCCAGCCCTGCTACTTACTTTACTTCTACTTCACCTGTCATCCACGGGTGGATTACACAGATGTAGTCGTACGTCCCTGCCTTTTCGAACTTGACAGTAAAGGTGTCAATCGGCGGCAGACCCTGTGGCGTCATCCCCTTTGGCCAGATAAAGCCCGAGTTGATGTACTGCTCTGTGCCGGCCATCGTGTAGTTACCGTTTGGCGGCAGCTTCATCACGTTGCCGTCGGACGCAATCGTGACGGGCAGGAATGCCCTTGCATTTGCTCCTACTACTACGGTGGCGCCTCCCGGCCCTGGCATGGTTATCGCCTCAGAGTTCGGCGCAAGCGGCGTGATGCCTGTCGAGTTGTTCACTACAAACGGCGCCATAAAGTCTGTCATCTGCGTCTGGTTCAGGACAAACGTCACTGTGTGTGGCTCGCCAACTCTGGTCGGGTTGAACCACATGACGCTTTCACCCACCTTTATCGTGGCCTTTTGCGGTAGGAACTTTGTCAGGGGCGCATTTGGTCCCCCTCCTCCTGCCATCACCTTGAACACGCCGTCCTTGTAGTCTTTGAACTTCAAGCCCAGTCCTAGCGACTGTGCAACACTCTGGTTGTCGTTTGCCGCCATCGAGGCCGTCACGGTGCTAACTGCAAGCACCGCGCTGGCAGCTATGGCAAGCGCAATAATGAGGTACCTGTTCATTAGGCCATCTCAGAGGCAGGATGTCTAAAAGGATACCGCTTTGAAAGCGGCTATACTGCTACCGCTTTAGGCTGGCGTTCTTTATCTCGCTTAGAAAGCCGAGGAAGGTTATCTGGTGCTCCTTGCTGCATTTTGAGCACACGAGCGTGCCCGCCTGCGCGTTCTGGCCGCCGACGACGCGGTCGGTGTACTCTATGAACTTGCCGCAGTCGCACTTGATCTTTTTGATTGCCACGGAAACGCTGTTGTCGGCGCCGGTATTATACTATTTTGCGCATTAGGCATCTGACGAATAATAGTGCATGAGATACAAGGTTTCCTGCAAAATCCACAGATATACTTATGATTCTACAATTTTACTTGCAAATACACAACAGCTCACACTTGGTCTGATATAATCTGCCGGCATACCATTTTCAACGGGTAATAATGTACAACAAGCAATCATGCCGCGAGTGCGGCGCTTATTTGATTCCTCATTCGTTCTGCATGGGATGCCGCGAGCACGTTAGCTGGGAATGCGGCCAGTGCGGCAAAATCGACGACTATACCCACGTACACAACTATTGCCGGGCAGTGTTCAAGCGCGAGATAGTAGTCGAGACGGTGCGGGGCTAATCAGCGGTCTTCATGCGCTTGTCGTACGCCTCTATTATGCGCACCAGCGCGTTGTCCTCTTCTTTTACCGCGGAAAGGAACTCTTCGTAATAGCCCCACTTTTTCACCTGCCCTACAGTCCTTGCAAAGTCCGAGTTGTGCTCCTTTTCCATCGCGACGACTTTTTTTTCGAGCAATGGGTCGCCTGCCGACCTTACCAGCACCTGCTGGATGAGCAAACGGTTATACCTGCTTGAAGCAAAGTACCTGCGGTAGAGGTTCATCCTGTCCTCCTTGGCATTCGCGTTTTTGAGCTCCTGGAGCCGCAGCTGGAATAATGCTATGGTCACGTGGTGAAAATTTGCGGCGTGGGATAAAAACAACACTCTTGGCGACGTTGAGAAGTTAAGGGACATGAACTATCATATAGTTCGAATCTTCATGAGCTTCACCGCAATCAGGTATATCCTCCGTTTATATTGCAGAGACGGATACCTTCCATTAACTAATGTCATACGGTGAAAGAAGAGGCTTTGGCGGAGGAAACTTTGGTCCAAAGCCTGTAGAAACAGGTAAAGAATACGACGTACAGATTACTGAAACGAGCAGACAAGGCGACGGCATTGCCAGAGTACAGGGATTTGTTATCTTTGTGAAGAACGGCAAAGTTGGTCAGACCAGCAAGGTGAGGGTCACCAATGTAGGCCCAAGGTTTGCAACTGCAGAATTGACTGCACCAACAACTCAGTAAGAAGAAATACAAAACCCGACAAGACTGCACAAAAATAATGTGGCAACTGCCTCTCTTTTAACAGAACGGAAAGTACCACGTTGGTTTTTTCTTATTACTATGTTTATTATTTCAGGTTAACACGCACACGGTTATTACAACATACACACACTAACTAAGGCAGAAATGATGTGGTGAAAAAGCTGCCCGCATATACGATTGCCAAAATCTTTATCGCTTTACCCACAGACATCGCAACGGCGAATTTTCGGATGTCATACTTTTTTGTTCCTGCTACGATTGGTATGACGTCTCCCAGTACGGGAATCCATGAACAAAAGAAGATGGCAACCCATCCATATTTTGCCAGCAAACCATGACTTTTCTCCTCATCTTGTTTTTTGGGCTTTTTATGCAAACGCCTGAAAATTGTCTTGCCGGTTCTACCAAGATAGTAGGCGACAAATCCGCCAATTATGGAGCTTGTGGTCAAGACAGTGAAAACCCTCAATTTGCTCTCGCCGCCGGCCAACAGCGCAATGGTCGTTAACTCTGTAGGAATGGGAACGACTGACGAGAGC
>DASUXB010000053.1:0-6496 GCA_036378195.1 Nitrososphaera sp. | reverse complement strand
TGTCGGCCTCGGCATGGTCTTGATGATGCCCTTGTTAACAAGCACGCAGGTGAGGCCGGCGCCTTCGCACTGGTAGATCATGCCATGCGCGTCCTCAAGTCCCCTTATCGGCCCGTTGCTTATCCCGTGGTCCATTGGGATGCACAGCATCTTGCCGTCTTTTAGTATCCTGCCAAGCCTTACGTCCCTGCCAAACACCATATCTCTAGGTAGGGATTGAATCTTTACGTCCTACTTATAAAACATCTTTTTGTCCTGGCGGCGATTCAGGATGCAGAAGATTGGCCTCTAGAATAATCATTCCGGAACGTACACCATAAGTCGTTTATAGTCGATGTATGTCTCTTATCGGAGGGAAGGGGAAGAGTAGAATCTTTTGGTGCGAGATCTGCGCGAGATAAAGAATAATAGTGATTCTTACAACGCCGAACTGAACCCTTATTTTCATTTCGACCCGCAATCCAAGCAGATAAAAGATTCAGTTTTCAACTGCAGGGGCATAATAATCAACGAAAAGTTCTGGAACAGAATCAGAGATGAGCTGATGGACCTGACAAAGGAGGCGGGCCCTGTCATCCTGTACCAGCTCGGGCTCAGTTACGGGGTCGATGTCGGCATAAAGGGAAAAGAGGCAGTAAAGGACTCGGCGGCCGCAATCAGCTTTTTAGAATATTACGGCCTGCTGGCCGGCTGGGGGCGCTTTGAGACGTCAAAGCTGCGGTTAGTCCAAGGGCAGCTGGGCGAGCCGGCGGTAGTGAGGATATTTGATAATTTCTTTGCGCACACTTCTCATAACAATTCGGGAAACCCGAGCTGCTTTTTCGTTTCGGGCTTGCTGGCAGGAATCACTGACGGGTTGTTTGGCGGCCACCACAACTGCCTTGAAGAAGAGTGCATCTCCGCAGGCGCGGAATGCTGTAAGTTCATAGTCGCAAGAACTTCGTCCTCGTACTAGCAGCAGAGCCGTCCGAAAAGAAATCATGAGCAGGTTTTTTAGAATGAATGACGGCAAGACTTTCAATGAGCTACGAGCCGGACGACGATAATGGTGGCGGCATGTTCGCCAGGACTTCTGGCAAGAGGCTGGCCATCCTGTTCGGACTGATGTTCTTTGGCGCGTTCATGCTCATACAGATGGTGCAGGGCTTTCCTCTCCGCGACGTCCTGATAAGGGAGAAAATAACAGAGGAGAGGGCCATTGCCATAAAGCAGGACGGCGTATGCGTCATCGACACGCCCGACCACCCGCGAGAGATTAAAGACTGCCCATACAACGTGGGCGACCGCGTGATTATCACCTATAGCAAGAACAGCGCGGCAATAGACTCACACAGACTGGCTAGCTAGCTAACCAGCTCGCAGAACGCCTTTAGGTTCTTGGCGTCGTCCCTTTTTTCGTCAATCGGAGTTTCCATTATTATCGGCAGCTGCGCAATTGCCTTGTGGCCAAGAAAGGCCGCCATGCCTTCTCTGCCGATGTTTCCAAGGCCGATGTGCTCGTGCCTGTCTAGGTTTGAGCCAAGGGCGCCTTTAGAGTCGTTCAGGTGCACCACTTTGAGTTCTTTGAGGCCCACCGCCTTGTCAAAAGCGCCCAGCGTCTTTTCGACATCCTTCTCTGTGCGCAGGTCATAGCCGGACGCAAACGCGTGGCAGGTGTCGAGGCAGACTCCGACCCCGCTGCCCCCCAGCCTGTCGAGGATGGCGCGCAGTTCCTCAAACGTCGCGCCGATGCTGTTTTTCTGGCCCGCGTTGTTCTCCAAGAGAACGGTCACGCCCTCGCCTTTTTTCCTTGCTGCTCTGTCGCGAGCAGTGTTCACGGCGTTTACCAGCTGGTCTACGCCGGCCTCTGGACCCTTGCCAAGGTGGCTTCCAAGGTGTATGACAAGGTACGGGATGCCAAGCTCGTCTGCGCGCTGGATCTCGCCGGCAAGCGTGTCGACAGATTTTGTGTACATCTCGCCGGCAGGTCCTGACAGGTTGGGTAGGTAGGGCATGTGCACTACCGTCGATGTCCTGTCGATGCCGCTTGCAGTCATCTTGCTCTTGAACGCGGCCACATCGTCGGGTGCAAGCGGCTTTGCCGCCCACCCGCGAGGGTTTCTGCTGAATATCTGAAACGCGCTGCAGCCAATGCCCTTGGCGTTGTCCACGGAGTTTGAAACACCTCCTGCGATAGAGACGTGAAAGCCCACCCTGTAGCCGGCGTTCATGTGTATATACGCCCGCTAGTCCGGCGCGCCGGCTAGTAAAGTTATTGCGATGTCGTTTTATTGCAGTTCCGCAAACAGCTAGCCGTAATAGAGTTGTCCATCAAGATGGGCACTGGCGATCTTGCCAAGTACCCCTTTCTTAACGAGGCAGGTGAGTACCTGCGCCAGTCAGGGTTTGGCTGGGACGAGCTTGACAGGCCAGACGCCAAGGACATAATCGACAGGGCCGCAGAGCGGGTTAGGACGGCAGCGGCAGGAAACGTCTATGAAAAGCTGGAGCGGTACGAGACAGAGATCCTGACCTTTATAGTCACTCTGATAATGGTAAAGTCGGTTGGCCTAGAGCCCGTACTGAGGAAATACGCTCTTGCCGAAGCAAGGCGCGCAGAAAAGTTCCTGACGGAGGACTTGAAGAGGCAGAGCGACGCGCAAAAGCGCGCACTATTTTCCAAGATATTTGAGGACCTTTTCAAGCTGAAAATAGACGTGACAAGAGACGGCAGGCTCTTTCAGGTCAGAGTCACCGATTACTTGACGCGCTCGTCGCACTTTCACGAACAAGAGTGGAAGATGATAAACAGGCTGGTGCAGGACGGCCAGGTGTTCCTCGACGCCGACGAGACCGTGAGGCTGGTGCGAAACGAGCTGGCAGTCCTCATAACCGGCAGGGTGAGGGCCATGAACCTGCCGGCGCTCCCGCAGTCTGTGAGGCAAAAAGTCGACGAATTGAGGGAAGAGCTTGCCCCGCGCTACGAGTACAGGGCTGTCGCAGTGACCGACTACCCTCCGTGCGTCAAGCACGCGCTGGAGGTTATGGGCAGGGGCGAAAACCTGCCACACTCTGCCCGGCTCATGCTTGCGACGTACATGCTTGCGATAGCCAAGCCGATAGACGAGATAGTAGAGATGTTCAAAAACGCGCCGGATTTCAACGAGCGCATAACCCGCTATCAGGTAGAGCACCTCGCAGGGACAAAGGGCAGCAGGACAAAATACTCGGTGCCGTCGTGCGAAAAGCTGCGTACTGAGAACCTGTGCTTTGCGACGGCTGACTGCAACGGCATAATCAACCCAATGCAGTTTGGCAGAAAGAGGAGGAAACAACAATGAGCAAAGCGGCAGACGCGGTAAGGGCCGCTTTCCGTGAATACTACTTCAAGCAGGCTAGGATGATAGAGCCGCCCGGCGACATTGAAAAGCGCGAGTTTGGCTACATGCAGTTTGGGGGCCACGGCATGGTGCGCCACCTCTCGTTCAAGAGCACGGGCGAGCTGATAGCCACGCTCATCACGCAGGTCCCGTCGGACGTCTATTGCTCAAACGCGCTCTACAGATTTCCCACGCTTTCGATGCAGGAAAAGCAGTGGCTCGGGGCCGACCTGATATTTGACATTGACGGCAAGGACCTGCATCTTCCCTGCGTGCCGTTGCACTCGTACCCAGTTTGCGCAAACTGTGGAAACGTTTCATCTCCCCTTTCATCAGACAAAGACAACGAATACGCATGCGGCGCATGTGGCAACAAAAAGGCGGAGCACATCGTCATCCCGTGCGCCAAGTGCATTGACGGATCAAAAAAGGAGGCAAGACGCCTTATCGAGTTTCTGACCGGCGACCTTGGCATCGACCGGCAGAATATCCACACCTACTTTTCAGGGAACAACGGCTTTCACTTCCACGTACATGACGACGCGTACAGGCCGCTTGACTCGCAGGCGCGTTCTGACCTTGTGGGATACCTTGCAGGCGTCGGTCTCCTCGCAGAAAGCGTCGGCGTGCGCAAGCCGCCCGGGGGCGGCGACCTTGCCTTTGTCAAGTTCCCAAGGAGCGGCCTTGGCTCTGGGTGGCGAAAAAAAGTCGCCGACAAACTAAAGATAGACACGACTTCGACTTTGCGGCTGACAAACATTGTCAAGGAAAAAGGCGGATACGCGGGATTCAAGGCAGAGCTTGACGCGATGACCCGCGAGATGGGCGTGAGGATAGACCCTCAGGTCACGACCGACGTCCACCGCGTCTTTCGTATGCCTGGAACGCTCAACAGCAAGAGCGGCCTTGCAAAGGTGAGAGTCGGCGACTTGGAGTCGTTTGACCCGTTTACCGACGCCTGCCTGCTTGGCGATTCCAAGTTGAAGGTAAGGCTAAAGGCGCACGCCAAGGTCCGGCTAAAGGGCGAGAACTACAACATATCAAAGGAAACGGCCGAGCTCCCGGCTTACGCTGCCGCGTATTTTATCTGCAAGGGCCTTGCAGAAGCGACCTGACATGTTATAAGACCCGAGCGCGTACGTCAGAATTGCTTGTGGGATACGTACAGTGGTGAAGACAAGGCACCCCGCGCCGACCTCGGCAGGCTCGTAAAATGGGGCATCCTTGCAGCGATGGGCATCGTGATATTTGCAGTCGCAAGCAACCAGGCAGTCAACCTGCTCCTCAACCTGTCAGAATTTGGGAGCACATATTCAAAGACGCTCTACTACTCTATCGTGTCAGGGCTGGCGCTTGCCGCAATAGCGCTTGTCCGCGTAAACGCCGCAAGCAGGCATTCCATGGTCTGGTACGCAGTCAGCCTAATAGTCAGGTTCGTCAAGAGAAACGACTTTGAGGCGCAGTCAAAGCCGGCGGGTCGCTACTCGGACTTTCACATGAGCCCGCTCAGCTTTGGGCTGTGGCAGGCGACAAAGGTAGTGGTGCTTGCCCCGCTCTTTGCCAACATCGGCTTTGGCATGGCAATCGCGTACATGGCGGAAGGAAACGATGTCGGCGTTTCAAGCATCGGCTCCATCTTCTCCATCCCGTTTGCCACCGTGCCGGCAGACGGCGCTTTTGCGCAGGAAAACGTCGTCCCGGCGATACCCGCCCTTGCGCTCTTGATGCCGGCGCTCCTGAGTGCCGTCGGCATACGCCTGCTTCTCTACGTGGGAGTGTCAGGCGCAGTCAACGTCGTGTCGCAGTACATGCTCGATGCGGCAGAGCACAAGCCCAAGTTCCTCTCGTACATATCCACAGTAGAGGTAATCGTGGGCGCGGCGATATTCTGGGCCGGCTTTACTTTGTTTTTCAGCTCCGGAATTGACTTTAACACGAAATACCTGATAGCCGGCGCCCTTGCGCTTGGCGCAGCTCTCATGTTTTACGGGTTCATGGATAAAAGGCGCGCCCGGGTCATCATCTACCCGCAAAAAAGGCACGTCTACCTGCGCCTGATGACAGTCGTCGCAGTCGTTGCAATCGTCGGCTCGATAGTAGCGGTGAACACTAGCATAGCGGAGGCGAAAAAGGTAGAGTGGCGCGGTCCGTACATAGCGCAGGAAATAGCAGTCAACCGCAACATGGCAGAGCTTGACAAGGTGAGCGTAGTAAACTATGATGTCAAGCCGCCCTCTGTCGCGCCGGCGAATATACCGCAGATGGTAAACGCAAACCGCGACACTTTGAACAACATACGGCTGTGGGACAAAGATGCGGCAAGTCAGAAACTAAAGCCTGAGCTTGGCCAGAGAAACGACATCGCCTTTGCAGACACGGACATGCTGCGCTTTTCCGGCACGATGTACTGGACGGGAGCGACCACCCCGAAACTGCCAGACACGGTCGCGCAGGGAACTGAATGGTTCAACCAGCACCTGGTGTACACGCACGCAAACCCCGGCTTCAAGATGCTAGAAGCAGACACAGGAAGTGTCGTCAACGAAGACAAGTTCTTCCCGCAAAAGCGCATCTACTACGGCGAAAGCGGCGACGAGGGTCTGTTCTCCCGCAGCTGGGCCGCATATCCCGATGGGAGGACTTCAAGCGACGAAATATCCCAGTTCTTTTACAACGGCACCGGAGGCATCGACGTGGCGCCTCCGCTTAGCTGGATGTTTGAGCCTAACTTTATGCTGTCGTACCCCGACACTCCGATCCACATCATGAGGTACAAGGACATACACGACAGGATGGACCTGCTGTACCCGTATTTCGTGTACGACTTTGCGTTCAGCAACGACAGCAATGCGGCCGCACCAGTCTTCCAGAAAGTAGGAGTATTGCCCGTAACCGACGGCAAGAACACGTACTGGCTGATGCCGCTAATAGCAGCGCTCGACACGTCGCACGTACCTTGGGGCTCGCCGTTCATGCTAAAACTGGTAGGCTACTCGCTGATAGACGCGTACAACGGCAGCGTGCAAGTGATAGTGACTGGAAACGACAAGTTTTCAGACATGTTCTACGACCAGTACAAGAGCCTCGGCGCGACGCGGCAAGTCCCGCAGTGGCTCGACAAGCAGATCCGCTACCCA
>DASUXB010000052.1:0-4416 GCA_036378195.1 Nitrososphaera sp. | reverse complement strand
GTTGCAGTGGCCTACGAGCGCGACGCCATATCCTCCCATGCAGTCGACGTATTCCTTACCGTTTACGTCCCATACCCTAGCTCCCTTGCCCCTTGCGACGTTCACAGGGAACCTCTGGTACAGCGTGCCTAGGTAGTTGTCCTCGCCGTTCATTTCGGGGTTATCACCGTGCAGTTGTTGTGCGCGATTGCTGACGACACAGGGTTGTCGACCTGTCCGGACGCAATTATGGCTTCCTTTACTCCCATCTCCAGCGCCTCCGTGCAGGCAAGCACCTTCTTTTCCATGCCAAAGCCTATCTTTGGCAGAGTTGCCTTGGCCTGCTCCAGAGTCAAGCCAGTAACGAGTTTTTCGTTGAGCATCAGGCCATTGACGTTTGTTATGAATATTACCTTGTCGGCCTTTATTCCGCCGGCCACGTATGCGGCAGCCCTGTCGCCGTCCACATTGAGAAAATCAAATTCTTCAGAGAGTGCAATAGGAGACACCACCGGCACGTAGCCATTGTTTACAAGAGTGTTTACGAGTGAAGGGTCGACGTCGTTTATCTTGCCGGTGTATCCGCCGTCTATCACCATCTTCCTCCCTTTCTCGTTTATCACCATCAGCTTTTTCTTGCGCTCTGCCTTCAGTATGCCTCCGTCGACTCCGGCTACGCCAACTGCCTTTATTCCCTGGCGCAGCAACATGCCGACAATAGCCTTGTTTATCTTGCCGGACATGACCATCGTGTAAATGTCGGCAGTCTCTTTGTCAGTGTACCTGCTGCGCACGCCGCCGGGCGAGACGATGAATTTCTGCTCCTTGCCCAACTTGGTCGCGGTCGCAGTCACCTCCTTGCCGCCTCCGTGCACGAACACCAGCTTCTCTTTCTCGGCTATCGCCTTGATGTCGCCAAGCGTTGACGGGTGCAGACCGTCGACTACGCTCCCCCCTATCTTTATGACTATCATACCGGGGTCAGAGGGGTGTACCTCAGGCCCTCTGTCTCATCATAGCCAAACATCACGTTCATGACCTGCACCGCAGAGCCAGCCGCGCCCTTCATGAGGTTATCAGACGCCGAGAGCGCAACAATCCTCTGGTTGTCCTCGTCAATGTCAAAGCCGACGTCGCAAAAGTTCGAGCCGACAACGAACTTGGGGTCGGGGAACTTGTACAAGCCCTTTTTGTCGCGGATGAGACGGACAAACGGCTCGCCCTTGTACGAGTTGCGGTACATCTTCCACAGCTCCAGCTCTTCCACCTTGCGCTTGAGGAAAGTGTGGTTGGTGGTCAGGATGCCACGGACGATGTTGACTGCGTGCGGGCTCATGCTGACCTTGATCTGCTTCTTTGCTATCATCGACAGTTCTTGCTCTATCTCGCCTGTATGCCGGTGCTTGGCAGGCTTGTACGGCCTGACTACTCCATAGCGCATGGCGTGGTGCGTGCCGGCGTTTGCCTTTTGTCCGGCGCCCGATGAGCCTATCTTGCTGTCGACTACTACATGCTCGGTGTCGATGAGGTTGTTCTCGATCAGAGGCTTTAGCGCCAGCAAAGACGTCACTGCCATGCATCCCGGGCACGACACCAGCTGCGCCTTCTTTATCTCCTCGCGGTGCAATTCCGGCACGCCGTAGACCGACTTGGACAGCATGTCGGGGAACGGGTGCTCCCAGCCGTACCACTTTATGTAATCTTTGGGGTTCTTTAAGCGAAAGTCTGCCGAAAGGTCGATTATCTTTACTCCCCTGTCGTACAGGTCTTTTACTATCTTGTTGGCTTTTCCGTGCGGCACCGACGTGAACACCATGTCGCAGTTGTTGGCCAGCTTTTCCATGTCCATCGGCGAGAAGGTGAGGTCGATAAAGCCCTTCAAGCTAGGGTGCACCCTCTGCACGTACTCGCCGGCCTTTTGGCGCGACGTAACCATGGTGACTTCGGCCTTGGGGTGCGTCACGAGCAGCCTGAGAAGCTCGCCACCGACGTAGCCTGATGCGCCTACAACTCCGACCTTCATTGCAAAATGTCCTCCATCATCATTGTCATCATGTTCACGAGATGCATTGTTATGATGGTTCTGCCTTAAAAATCCTCATTTATATTTTTTGGACATATTTGACCTAATAAGGGTCAATAGTGACCGAAATTGGTCACTTACTTCTTCACAAGGCTCACGGCGTAGTCGATCATTGCGTCGGGAATGTCGTTCGTAGAGACGCTCGCCGCTCCTCGGAATTCCACGGTGTTGTTCACCTCGTGAACCACAAGCCCGCGGCCCTTGTCTTCCATCAAATCGACGCCCACGATTCCGCCGCCTACCGCCTTTGCCGCGCGCAGCGCCAAGTCTTCAAGCTCTTTTGTTATTGGCGCTAGCTCTGCCTTGCCTCCACGGGCGACGTTTGTGCGCCACTCGTTTTCTGCGGAATAGCGGTATATTGCCGTCACGACCCTGTCGCCTACTACAATGCACCGTATGTCGCGTGGCGGCCTGTCTATCATTTCCTGCACGTAGTATATCCTTGCAAGCGGGCTGTCGTTTTCCTCCCTCATCTCGACTATCATGCTTGCAGTCTCGTCGTCGCGCAGAGGAAAGACGCCCCTGCCCCACGAGCCCACTATCGGCTTTAGGACAAGCGGTAGACCGGTCTTGCGTATGACTTCGATTGCAGACTCGGCTGAAAACGCCATCTGGGTCTTTGGCGTAGGGATGTTGTTCTTGGCCAGAACAAGGGACGTGACCAGCTTGTTTCCGCACCTCTCTGCCGTCTGGAACTTGTTAATAACAGGATAATCAAGAAATTCAAGGCAGGCGGTGAGGTAGAGGCCCCGGTAATGGCTCACGCTTCTCTGCATCACTACGTCGCCGAGTGCAAGGTCGCCCTTTTTGCTTTCGGTGCCGACGGTAATGTTTTTCCCATCTACCATCTGCGCCTTCAAGCCTTTCTCAAGAGCCTTGTCGTAGAGCGCCTTTTCCTCAAAGCGCACCTTGTCGTAGATTATGCAGACCTCGACCATTACCGACTACTGTCCCCAATCTTCGCCTACTGTTTCTGCCGGCTTCAACTCTACCTTGTCCGCCGCCTTGGTGGCGATTTCAAAGTCGCCTCCGCAGTCGGGGCAGGTCACTATCTCTCCCACCACTGCGTCTTCCGGGATGTTGATGTCGGCTCCACATTCTTGGCATTCTTTTTTCATTTTCTATTTTTCTCTCCTACTACTTTTTCTTATTGTTGCTGCTGTTTCTTGCCGGCCGTCTCTGCAACCGAGTTTGCTATTATCGACTGCAGCCCCCATAGCTCGACAAAGCCCTTTGCCAGTGACTGGTCAAAGGTCGACCCGGCCGCATACGTCGCCAGGTCGTTTTTGTATAGGGAGTAGCGTGACTGCCTTCCGACCACGCGGATTGATCCGCGCTGGAGCTTTACCCGCACTTTTCCGCTGACGCGGGCCTGAGTCGCGTCTATAAACCTATCCAGGTCCGTGCGCAGCGGGTCCTGCCACAGGCCGGCGTACGCAAGCCAGCTCCACTGATCGTCCACCGAGCGCTTGAAGGCAAGCTCGTGCTTGGTCAGCACCATCTTTTCGAGGTCGCGGTGGGCCTCGATTATGGTCACTGCTGCCGGCGCCTCGTACACTTCACGCGACTTTATTCCCACGACGCGGTCCTCGACGTGATCAACGATCCCGACGCCGTGCGCGCCGGCCTTGTCGTTGACGTACTGTATCAGGTCGGTAAGCGGCATGCGCTTGCCGTCTACAGCAACAGGCACGCCCTGGTCGAACTCGATGTCGACGTAGCCGGCCTTGTCGTTTTTGAAATTGATGAATTGGAACGCCTCTTCCGGAGGCTCGAAATCGGCGTCCTCAATGTTACCACCTTCCACGGCGCGGCCCCAGAGGTTGAGGTCAATGCTGTATTTTTTTGCCGCGGTGCTTATCTGGATGTTCTGTTCCTTGGCGTACTTTATCTCGACGTCTCTCGTGAGGTTCATGTCGCGGATGGGGGCGATTATCTTCAGGTCGGGCCTGAGAGCCCGCATGGTGACGTCAAAGCGGATTTGATCATTGCCTTTGCCGGTGCAGCCGTGCGCTATTGCAACCGCGTTTTCTTTTGTCGCGACTTCCACCGTCTTGGCCGCGATGAGCGGGCGTGCAAGCGCCGTTGCCAATGGATACTTGCCCTGGTACAGGCCGTTTGCCTTGATGCTTGGGATGACGTAATCTCTGGCAAACTCGTCCTTGGCGTCTATGTAGACGTGCTTTATGGCGCCTATCGCCTTTGCACGCCTTTCAATCTCTGCAAAATCGTCGTCCTGGCCGCAATCTACCGTTACAGTGATAACGTCCATCTTGTGCAGAGTCTGCAGGTACCTAATGCAGACGGACGTGTCGAGGCCGCCAGAATAGGCCAGGACCACTTTGTTTGCCATG
>DASUXB010000051.1:0-8865 GCA_036378195.1 Nitrososphaera sp. | reverse complement strand
AGATCTTTTTTCTCTTTCTTTCCTTTTCCTTTTATCACTTTACTACTTGTTTTCCATCAGCGTATAGACTCTGTAGACCTTGTCCGTCACGCGGTCCCGGTACTTCCATTCCTCGGTCCCAAGCTTCATCTCCTTGAACTTGTTTTTCTCCGACGGGTGGAGCAGGTCGTAGACGTCCTGCCCTATGGATATTCTGTTTGAGCCGGTCAGCGACGTTATCTTGGCCGCCACGTTCATGCAGTAGCCGAGGATGTCAATGGGCGAGCTCTTGTCGTGGCCGTACTGCACGATGACGTTTTCGCCCACGTCCATGCCTATTTTCACGCCAAGCTCAGGATAGTCGTACTGGTTCAGGATCGGGTTAATGCCGTTTTTCACGACGGTTATCATCGACCGGGCGCACTGGACCGCCCTGTCGCAGGCGCTGAGCCGGTTGTAGCTTGCAGGGAAAAACGCGATTACCGCGTCGCCCACGTATTTCAGGACATACCCCTGGTGGCTTTCAACCACGGACGACATTTCTTGAGTGAACGCGCGGATGATTGTCACAAGCTTGTCAACGGGGAGCGTCATGCTCATGTTAGTCGAGCCCACGAGGTCGGCGTACATTATGACAAGTGGGATCTTGCTGCTGACATGGGACAGCAAATATTCCTGCCCCGGCTTGAGCGACGAGTCGTACTGGTAACGGCGCTTTAGGGCGCGCCACAGCCTGTCCTGCGTCTGCGCAACTAGCGTCTCCGAGTCAACGACTATAGCCTTTTCCTCGGCAGGATTGTTTCCGCCCATCATCATCCCGACGAGGCTCTTGCTCGTGCTACTGTTGTCCTCGGCCTTGTCCTTTCTGGCCTCCTTTTTATCGTCCTTTGCTTCCGGGGCCACGTCTGCCTTCCCATATTGGAACCCGCGGGATTTAAAGTCATTGAGATTTTGCAGGATATGAGACCATCCTTCGACACGGGTTTTACATATCATAACGGACAGACTTTGAAAAAAGAATGAGGGGCGAAAGCCGCCTCCTTTGGTATTATTCCTAGAGTGGACGGCTACTGCTAGTAGTTCTTGCCTTTGTAGTCGTCGTGGCTGTGGTAGTCGCTGCCGTGCTTGTCGTCCTTCGAGTCGTGCTTATCGTGGCTGCTGTAGTCATGGCGCTTGTTGTCTTTGTAGTCGTGGCCGTTGTCGTGGCTGCTGTAGTCATGGTGACCAGAGTAATCGTGGTTGTCGTTGCCATTGTCGTCGCAGTTGTCGTTGCTGCTGTTGTCATAGCTTGACCAGTGATAGTCGCTGTTGCTGTCATCGCTGCTGCAATCGCAGTTGTTGTCGTTGTTGTTGTAATCGTCGTTGTTGCAGTCACACTTGTTGTCATTGTTGTAGTCGCTGCTGTAGTCGCGACCGTTGTCGTCGTTGTTGTCGTTGTTGCAATCGCAGCTGTTGTCATCATGGTTGTTCTTGTCATCATAGCTTGACCAGTGATGGTCGCCGTTGCTATAGTCGCAGTTGTTGTCATTATGGTTGTTGTCATCGTAGCTTGAGGTTGCAAATGCAGCCGTCGGCAGTCCTATCGCCGACGATGCAAGTACAAAGCCCATTGCCAGGATTGCAACAGTCAGCACGTTCTTCTTCGTTCCTGTTATACTTGACATTAGAACGGGGCGACCATCATCATTTTAAGGGCTTGATTAACCATGGAATGTTATTACCTTACGCCAAAATTCTATCGCTATTGCACTCTAGGCAAAACCACAAGAGGCGCGTGGGTGTAACATGCCTCAGTAGAAGAACCAAGCCAAGCCATCGTTTTATCGAATGACGTGAGGTATTGTAGTACTGGATGCATCATAGAAACATAGTCGTTATTGCACAAGACAGAGCCTGTGTCCTATCTCCGACATTTCATTGAGATTATATGTCAGGACGGCACACCACGGCAGGATGAGGCTCCCGCTCAAGGGCACGGATTATTTCAGCAAAAAAGTCAACTCGGCATTTGAGGACATCCAGGCAGAGTTCCTTGAGGCGGTCAAGCCGGCAATAGCCATGCAAAAGTCGCACGCGATGTTAGGCGACGGCACCGTCACGCAGACGGACACCTTTGACCCGCAGAACGTGCAGACGTTCTATCAGAGGCTGACAAACAGGATGGAAGGATGGCTTGCAGGAGGAATTTCAAAGTCGGTCACAGACGACCTCCACAGGCTGTTCTGCCAGTTCAACAAGGATGTCGGCAAGTACTACATCTCTGGCTACTTTGGCATCCAGTTTCATGCACTGCCGTACTACAAGGCAGACAAGCGCGTGATAGAGGTCCAGAAAGAGCTTGCCAAGATAGTCGACGACGCGACCGCGCTGTACGGCGGCATCAGGGACAACGCAGACAAGGCGCTTGGGCAAGAGCTTGAAAAGCGCGGCCTTGCGGAGATGGACTTTGAGGGCCTGTTTTCCAAGATGTTCGAGGACGAAAAGCTGGCAGAAGAACTTGACAAAAAGGCCGCGTCGGTGGAAGGCCAGGCAGAGTTCCAAAAGATGGGCGAAAGAAAGAACGCGCTGTTTGCAGAGCTTAACGACCTGATGATAGAACTTTATCAGACGTCGCCGGTGCCCATAGACTACAACAGGCTGATGCAGGGTGAAGAAGGCGCCTGCACGTACTTTGACATAGAGCTGATAAAGACCGGCGCCAAGAAGTCGATAAAGCGCGAGGCAATGTTCGAGACAGGCAAGATACCAAAGGTAGACGCAGACAGGGTGGCAGGCGAGCTTGCAAGTGTGGCAAGGGCCCTGAAAAAGGCCAAGTAATAGCCTCTCATTTTTTGATGATGAACGCTATCATTGCGGCTGCAGCTAGTGCAGACGTTATCATGCTGTAGGTCGCGGCAAGCCCGATTCCGGATGAGTCGAGCAGAAAGCCAAAGACTACGTTTGCCGCAAGGAACGAAAACCCTGCTACGAGGTTGTAAAGGCCGTAGGCGGTGCCCCGGTGCTCGGCTGATACGTACCGGGGAATAACTGCGCGCTGGACGGTCTCGGCAAGCCCGACGTACGCTCCGTACACCACGGCCAAGACATACGCCTGCGCCGCGTTCGCACTTGCAAGCATCAAAAACGCGCTTGCCGCAAACACGCCGTATGCAAGTGCGAGCATCCTTTCCTTGCCAGCCTTGTCTGCAAGGATGCCAGCGGGATACCCGATGGCCGCGTGGGCCGCGTTTATGACAAGGTAAACGAGTGCCACGCTGCCTTCCGGGACCCCTAGGTCTGACGCGCGGACAAGCACGAACGAAAAGTTGAACGCGCCTATGCCAAAGACAGCCATTATTGCAAGTAGGGCAACAAACTTCCTCTGCGAAAGGACTGCCCGGACGTTTGCTGATACTGACCTTGACCTTGAAGAGGAAGAAGGTGCAAGACGCTCTTTGACAAACAACACGAGCAGGGCGACTGCAACTGCGCCGGGCAAGAGCGAGGCGTAAAACACGCCGGAAAACCCGATGTACGGAAAAAGTGCAAATGCCAAGGCAGGCCCGACGATTGCGCCGGCCTGGTCCATAGTGCGATGGATGCCAAACGCCCTGCCGACTTTGGCCTCCGGCGCCGACTCGCTTATCAGCGCGTCGCGGGGCGCGGTACGGACTCCTTTTCCCACCCTGTCAAGTGAGCGCACCACAAAGGCGTCGACCCATCCGGCGGCCGCGCCGAAAAAAGGCTTGCTTGCGGCCGAAAGCGAGTAGCCAAGCGCCACGAGGGGCTTGCGCCTCTGCGACCTGTCAGAGAGCGCTCCTGAGCCCATGCGGACGGAGTAGCCGAGCATCTCGCCCATGCCCTCTATGAGGCCAAGGAGCGTGCGCGACGCGCCGATGGGCCCCGTGAGGAACAGCGGGAGCAGCGCAAAGACCATCTCCGACGAGACGTCGGTGAAAAAGCTGACAAAGCCGAGCGCGTAGATGTTCTTGCGGCCGGCCTTTTCTTTTTCCTCCTCGGTCAACGTCCTGCTAACTACGCGCCGCGCTTGTATCTATTGCGCCACTAGTCGTTGCGGTCGTCATCGACCACTTCTTCAAGGTTCACGCCGGCGCTAGAGCTGGAGACGGGGCCGGGTGGCAAGGCTGATGTTGGCGCGCCCTTCCTTGTCGCCTTTTTCCTTTGTTGCTGCTGCCGGACATAGACGACCTGCTGCGGGAAAGGTATCTCTATGCCATTTGTTTCAAGCTCCCTCTTTATCTGCTCGACGAGCAGCTTTTTCACGTCAAACCACACGGTAAACGGCACCCAGCACCAGATGTTGATGTTGACGGCCGACGCGCCTAGGCTGTCCACGTACACGTCGGGCGCCGGCTCGACTAGCACCAGCGGTGTGTCCTTTAAGCTCTGCTGGATTATGCCTATCGCCTTTTGCGCGTCCGAGTCGTACGAGACTCCTACTACGAGTTCCACCCTGCGCGCCGCGGCGCCGGAAAAGTTGCGTATCTCTGACAGAAAGACGTCGCTGTTTGGCAGGCGCACGTACGTCCCGTCGAACATGCGCACACGCGAAGAAAGGGCGGTTATCTCGACGACTACGCCGGCGACGTCAGGGAGCTTACCCGTTATGAGGACAGGGTCCCCTATCTTCAGCGGCTTGTCTATCTGCAGGAATATTCCCGAAATCAAGTTCGAGAACAGCGACTGCGTGGCAAAGCCTACGATGATGCCGGCAAACCCGCCTGCAAGGAACAGGCCAGAGAGATCAAGCCCCGAGACTCCAAGTGCAGAGAGCAGCGCTATTGCTATGATACCATAATACACGGTCCTGCCGGTGGCCTTCCTTGCGTCTGTTGGAAGGCGCGATCCGAGATACTTTAGCATGACGAGCCGGACCGTGTGCGCTATGGCAAAGCCGGCCACGATGATCGCAAGCGTGAGTATGATAGAAAACGGCGTCACCTGGACCCCAAAGAGGTCAATCGTGCCTGGAAGCCCAAAGACTGAAGTCGAGTTGTTGCCAGACAAGGATCCTGCCGCCAAGACAGCTCACATTGAGCCTTCTCAAATATGTATGTGTTTTTTAGATCCAGCCTAGCCGGCGGAAATGCAACATCATGGCCCCTGCGGCGACGCTTGACGCAAGGACGACCAGCGCAAACGTGGTATACGACCCGAGGAACGTCGTCCACGGCCCGCTCCCTATGCCACCGGGTAATTCCACGTTCATCCAGTAGAACGAGCCCAGTATGGTCGCCGGCATCGAAAGCGTGAATATTATCGTGAGCACCGCAAGTATCTTGTTGGACCTGTCGCTGCTGTGCATAAAATCGGTGTCCTTGAATATCTCTATCGTGTCCTTGGACTCGTCAAGCGTCTCTATCACCTTGTCGATGTGGTCCTGCACATCGTCGTAGTACGGGGCGAGGTCTTCCTCCGAAAAGCGCGTGACGTCCTTTGCCACCAGCTCTGCAAGCGTCCTGCGCATCGGAATAGCTATGCGCCGAAGAGACGTGACTTCCCTGCGCAGGTACGATATTTCTCGGGCCACTGCCACACGCTCGTCAAAGACTGCGTCCTCAATGTCTTCCATGTTGCCCATTATCTTGCGCACGTTGTTCAAAAGCTCGTCTACCAGCGCGTCGACCAGGCTGTGGTACAGGTAGCCGGCAGATCTCCCCATCAACTCTTTGCGCACGCTCTCGCTACTTTCGCACGCGTCAAACGTGTCTGCCACCGTTTTCAGGTCTTGCTGGTGCACAGTCACAAGGTAGCCCGGGCCGAGAAACGCCGCAAGCTGGCTCGGCTTTGGAACGCGCTCTTGCGTCGCAGTTGGAAAGTGCAGTATGACAAAGACATGGCTCTTGTAGCGGTCGATTTTGGGTATCTGGATTTTAGAGACACAGTCTGCCAGGTTCAGCTCGTGGAACGGAAAGCGCCGGCCTAGCTCGCGCATGTCATCGCGGGTGGGTGCAGAGACGTCAATCCACGCAAAGCCTTCGTTTTCCAGCTGCCTGAGCATGTTCGTTCATCTATCACTGTTGAAAAAAGAGCTATTACTGTGTATTGCCGCTTGTACACACACATGTATTTTTTTCTGGGCTGGAAAAACATTTACAAATCGCAGGTTCCGTTGTCACAGATGTTTGCAGGAGCTGTTTGGGCGCCACAAGTTCCAGCCGGGGTCGGAGCCGTTTGAAATAACGTTTCGCGACCAGAAAATAACAATCGTCGCAGGAACCGCCGGCGCCTATTCGTACAGGCGCTACTCTGCCGGTGAGCTTGCCGCAGAGACTACCATAATCTCCGACAGTGGCGACGGCGTGGTTGTGGGCATCTTTCCCATAGCCCCGCTCCTCACCCCAAAGCAGGTGGCCAAGAACGTGTACATCAAGTTCAGGTCGCCCGTCGTCATGGACCAGAGAAGCGACGCGGTTGTGTACACAAAGATTCCAATAGAGATAGGTGTGTACCGCCAGTCGGACGACGAAGAACTCTTGATAGACGCGTTCTCGCTTGCACCTCAGAAATACGCGCTGTACGGCTCGCCAGAGGCCGGCACGGTCTGCCGCTTTTCAGAGTCGGAGACAAGCACAACAGAGGCAGGCATTTCAGCAGAAAAGTACACAGAGGCTACGGTGAGAATCAGGATAAGCAACGCCATCGACAACATAGTCAGGGTAAGCAAGGTCATAGTGCCTATGGACGGCGTCGTTCTGGACCACACGCAGGACGGCGCGTGGGTGCCCGGCGGAGTCGACGTCCGGCTCGACATGGCCTTTGGCAAGGACATCGTAAACGTCCGCATCAACACCAAAGTAAAGCGCGCCGACAAGACCAGCATCGTCAAGAGGGAAGAGACGCTGGCGTTCATGATGGACGCCGGCTACTGAACCATGTGTATGAGCTCCACCAAGTTTCGCTTTGGCTTTGGCTGCAGCATCTTTTGCGGGTAGCCGATGCACAGTATCGAGGACGGCACGAGCTCCGTTCCCAGCGCGGCCATGACCTTCTTTTCGTCTATCATGCCTATCCAGACGGTGCTCAGGCCGAGCGCGTGCGCGGCCAATTGCGCGTACGCGGCCGCAAGCGTGGCGTCCTGCACAGAAAACTTGCGTATGATTTCCGGCGGAAAGTTCAGCTTTACCCGTTGCGGGTTCATGCAGAAAACGAGCACCTCTGGCGCGTTCACGTACGGCTGCCTGTTTGCGGCCTCGACCAGCCTTGCCTTTACGTCTGCCTTTTTGACGTTGAATATCTCAAACCCCTGGAACCCGCCAGCGGTCGGCGCCGTGTCAGAGGCTGCAAATATCATGTCCATCTTCCAGTCCTCCACCTGCCGGTCCTCGAACTTGCGCTGCGACCTGCGGTTCAGCATTACGTTGAATATGTTGGTCTGGAGCACATCCTCGGCTCCTTCCGGCGCCTGCTGCGCGACCTCCTCCTTTGGGTACAGCTTGTCGCTTTCCTCGCCGGCGTAGAGCCTTGAAAACACGTCAGATGGGTATGACATATGCTGTTGCTAGTTTTGTGCGCAATGCAGAAAAAGGTTTCTTGATGCTATTCTTCTTTTATGGCAAGTGTCTTTAACACCATCTTGTCAAGGTCGAACGTCCTGACTAGGTGGTTGTTTGTGTCGGCAATGTACAGCACGTTTCCTTTTTGCTTGACGTCTGAAGGCTCGAAAAGCCCAAGCGTGTCACACGCAGGGTCGTCTACCCTACACATCGTCTTTTCTCCTGCATTGCCGACCACGGTTGATACCTCCTGCTTGTCAAGGTCTATCAGGCGCAATGCGTGATTGTACGTGTCGGCGACGTAGATCTTGTTGCCGGCACAGTGTACTCCTAGCAGGTGTTGCAGTCGCGCGCTTGCAAGCGGGCCGTCCTTGAACCCAAACTCGAAAAGCCCTTCGCCCACCACTGTCTGCACCGTCTTTTTGCGCAGGTCAAGCAGTCTGACGGCAGACACCTCGCTGTCTGCCACGAGCAGAAAACTGCCGTAGATGGAAAGGCCGCTTGGCTGCGCAAACTGGGCTTCGGAAAAAGAACCGTCGACAATGTTCTCATAGCCGCTGCCGGCAAACGGACCAATCTTGCCTGACTCGACGTGGTAGGCCCATACTTGATGCAGGCCGGCCATTGCGATGAATAAAAAGCCGTCCGAGTATGCAAGGTCCCAGGGCGAGCTCAGCTGCGTCATCTTGCCGTCCTGTGCGCCGGAAACCCACGCGCCCTGCCTGCCGTCGCCGGCAAGCGTCCTTACTTTTTTTGCAAGTATGTCGATTTCCCTGAGCGCGTGGTTCTCAGTGTCTGCAACGTATATCTTGCCGTCCCCGGCCCACGCAATACCCTGCGGGCGGAAAAAGCGCGCCTCTTCAAAACTGCCGTCGCGCAGATCCCGCGCCGTGCCACCGACCTTGTGGATTATCTTGCCATTTTCAGAGTCGACTACAAGCACGCGGTTGTGATTTGAATCGCTTATCGCAAGCATCTTGCCGTCCGGCGAAAATGCAAGCTTGCCCGGGTAGGAAAGCACTCGGCTTTGCGCCTGCCTTGGATGTTTTATCTCAATGGGTTCTTTTGCAAGCGTTCCTGCGGCGCGGTGCCGCTCCAGCAAGACCCCGATGACGTCATCAAGCTCGTCTTTCTGCCCCTCGCCGGCCTGCTGGTACACGACGTTGCCCTTTGGGTCTATGATGACAATCGTAGGCCATGCAGTCACGTTGTACGAGCGCCAGACCTTCATTTCTTGGTCGACAAGCACAGGGTGGTCTATTTCGTAGCGGCCCACCGCTTCCTGCACGTTTTGCGCCTGCTGCTCGTTAAAGAATTTCGCGGAATGGACGCCTATGAACACGACGGGCTGGCCGCGGTACTTTTTCTCCAGCCAGTCAAGCGTGGGAAG
>DASUXB010000050.1:0-4593 GCA_036378195.1 Nitrososphaera sp. | reverse complement strand
AAACTCGGCTGCCTCTGTCGTGCAGCCTGGCGTAAAGTCTCTGGGGTAAAAGTAAACGACCGTGTTCTTTTTCCCTTTCAGGTCCGACAGCTTGAAAACCTTGTCGTTTGAATCGCGCATTGCAAAGTCGGGCGCCACGCTTCCTTCAGCTAGCTCTGACATGAAGGAACATACCTTGCAGCCGATAAAAAACTTACCCAAACACCAACGTATAGAACACGAAATTGTCAGAGCGCGGTATTATCTCTATCTCGTGCACCTCCGGCTTCTCCGTCTTTACTAGGTTGTGCATGAAGGGCCATTCGATGTCGACGACGCTTGCGCCGCTTTCAAGTTTGACGTCCTTGCCCAGCTGCTCCTTTGCCAGCGGGTTTCCATCCAGCCTTACCTCCGCCATGCCCGGCCTGCCGTCTGATGTGCCCATGATGCCGTGCACCCTCTTGGCAGAATTGTATTTCATGATTATTGCCGGCTTTTGCTCCTTGCCTCCTGGCGCAAACTGGACGCCTTCGCGCTGCCAGACCCATTTCCCGCGCAGGTAGACGACGTTGTCAAAGCGCGAGCCGGAATCTACTGCGACGCTCGGCTCGTCCGGCCTGAACGTCTGGTTGTTGCCAAAGCGCCTCATGCGGGAGTAGCCGACGCATATCTCTGGCGCCATGCCTGCAAAGTGCATACCGTACGTGTCGAAAATCTCGTCGTCTGGGTTCTTGTCGTCATAGTCGACTGCCGGCTTGGTCCCTGCCTCTTCCAAAAGTTCAGCGATAACGGGCTCAAACTCGGTAATGTCGCCATAGCCGGCGTGCTCGTAGCGCACAAACCCTGCATGGTCTATTATGACGTGCTTTGGCCAGTACATGTTGCCGTACGCCTCCCATGTCTTGTTCTTGGTGTCAAAGGCATTCGGCAGGCTCGCGTTGTAACGAGCAAGAGCTCTTGAAATATTGGCGTGGTCGGTTGCAAAGTGGTATTCCGCGGAATGCGCTTGCACCACCTGCAGGCCGTGCTTGCCGTACTTTTCCTGCAGGCGCTTTAGTGTTGGTATGGTGCGCAGGCAGAATACGCAGGTGTAGGTCCAGCAGTCGAGTATGACGACCTTGCCTTTCAGCGACTTTATCGAAAGCGGGTTAGAAGAATTGGCCCAGCCCGAGATCTCTTTGAACTCGGGAGCCGGCGCGGCCGGTATGAGTTGCATACGGTCAGTGTTTTGTGCAGGAGATATAACTGTAGATCCTTTTATCCGCGCCTGCACAATAAATGCCATATGAGGTGCGCCGATTGCGGCTGCAATCCCAAGGAATGCGCTCAGGCCCGGTCAGACGATGAATGCCCAAACTGCACGCTTGTACAGTGTTGCTGCTGGCAATCCGTCAACTCTAACACATTTTAGGCGCGGGCTGCAGCAGATGCCTATGGCAACAACAGCCATAGTGACCGGAAGCGGCCGTGGCATAGGAAAGGCAACCGCGCTGTTGCTTGCAAAAAAGGGCGTCAACGTCGTGGTGTGCTCGCGTACAAAAAGCGAGGTCGACAGCACAGTCAATGAAGCCCGGAAATTCCACGATGGCGTCCTGGGCGTCGTGTGCGACGTCGGGAACGCGTCGCAGGTCGAAGGACTAGTGGAAAAGGCAGTCGCGCGCTTTGGTCAAATTGACATTTTGGTAAATAACGCCGGCATCTTTTACCTCAAAAGACTTGTCAACACCTCTGAAAAAGAGTGGGACGACACGATGAACTCTAACCTGAAAAGCGCGTTTCTCTGCTCAAAAGCGGTCCTACCACACCTGGCCAAGACGGGCACGATAATCAACGTCAGTTCCGGAGCCGGCAAGACGGGTTTTGAAAACCTCTCGGCGTACTGCGCAAGCAAGTTTGGCATGATGGGCCTGACAGAAAGCCTGTCTTGGGAGGTGCAGGATAAGATCCGCATCATGGCCATCTGCCCCGGCGAGGTCGACACCAGAATGCAAGAGTCGGATCCCAAGTACTACCGGGAAAACAAGTCGAGGATGCTCACGGCAGGGCAGGTGGCGGAAAAGATAGCCGAGATGATCTTTGACACGCGCTATAGAAACGGCCAGTCAGTAGACATTTAACTACTCTTAATTTCAGTATTCAATAATGCTGAAGGGAAACATCCGCGACATTGCGCCCGACTCGGCGATGCTGAAATATTTTGAAGGGCAGGTAGAGATAAAAAAGATGGTGACTGAAGCCGCAAGCAAGGAGGCCGAGGCGTACCTGGTGACGTTTTTGCGCGGCGCCCGCACCAAACTGCACTACCACGAGACCGACCAGATACTTATTGCAACAAAAGGCAAGGGAATAGTGGCGCTGCAGACAAGAGTGGAGATGGAAGGCGACAACTCTGCCCGGGTGCGGCTGGATGATGTGCACACCCTTGAGGAGGGCGACTTTGTGTGCGTGCCGGCGTACGCATGGCACTGGCATGGCGCGCAAAAGGGCGAGGATTTTGCGCACATACAGGTCAAAAAGCCGGGCAAGACGACATGGCTTGAATAAAGAGCCTAAAAGACTAGTCTGCTATAACAACGGGGATTGAAACCATCAAAGTCCGAACGCATAGAATTTTCAAAATTGCTGGTATCTCTTAAAAAAAGCATATACCAAAGCTCTTGCATTTGGTGTCATGGCAAAAATGCTGACCTGTCCGTGCGGATGGACTATAATCTCTCCCCAGGGAGATGAGGACGTAAAGAAACACATCATGATACATGTCAAAGACACCCACCCTGGGACTACCATGAAGGAAGAAGAACTCGGAAAGATGATCAAAACCGTCTAGACCTTCAGAAAAGCGCCAACTGCCAATCAAGAGCTTGTAGGGTTTCAGCCAGACTTTGATGAGGTCATTATCTTTTCTTCAATGAGTTTGTCCAGCCAATTCGGTCTTTGCGGTTCTATCGCTTCCTTGAATATGAGGACAGAACATGCCCTGACGCCTTCAATCTCGAGTGTCGTTACTACTGCTTCCTCCGGTTCTGCCGGAGTGAAACCAAAGAAATTGGCTAGCAAGACACCTCCTTCCGAAGTAGTGCGCATGGACCATAGCTTCTCTCCATACATCTCGCTAAGGAGCTTGACAACTGCGAACTGTTTTGTTTCTTCAACCGTGACTTCTAGCTCGTAAAACAGCAGGCCCTCTTGCTTTTGCGTATCAAGTATTGCCCGGATTAGTAGCGAGCCTGATCCAAAGAGCTTTGTAATCCTGTATTCCGCCATCCTGGGTGTTATCGACAAGGCTTGGGCAAGATCCTTTGTACCGCATAACGCGTCATACCTCAGCTTTAGAATTATCTGCCAGTCAAGCTTGTCCGGTTTTGATATTGGCTTTCTGATTGGTCGTCCCCCTAGGTCTATGGTGGTCAACTCAAACCTCTTGGCAATGCTATCTGCGACTGTCTGGGCCTCTTTGGATGAATTGCCTGCTATGTTGACAGAGACTGCATGGCCCAGATAATCTGCCGCTTCAATGACATGAGGAATTTGCTGGATGTGCTCCACAACCCGACGCTTTGTCATGATGTTGATTGCCTCAAACCTGTAAGAGCATATGCTCTGAAGACCAAATAATGCCAGATTGGGAACCACTTGGTAGTATTTTATGAACCCCTCGTCTTCCATCTTCTTCACCCTTACCCGAACAGTCTTTTCGTCTAGCCCCAACTTCCTGCCTATTGCCCCCGGGCTTACGTGCCTGTCCGTAAATGAATCGTAATCAAGACCCTTGAATGCCATTTCACAGAAAATTCTCACATCCATGGCATCCAACTAATAATATGCGCCCCGCTTGCTTTGTGAGGCTGACTAGTCGGCAATAAGGTTAGCGCTGCAGCAGGCATCGTCTTCTGACTGCTGTAGATCTCGGTATTTCAAATTCGCCGTCAAGGAACCTGAACCTTTGCCGCAAACTGCCTACAGCATTTTGTAGAATACGGGTGTCCAACTCCCGTTGACGCTTTATCATCTATGGGCCATAAAATGCTATGACAGACAAAACGGTGAATGGAGTAAACGTCGACAACCTGTTCAAGACAGTGGTAGCAGTCAAAGGCAACCCGACCATCGCAAAGTTCAATTTCAGGGCCAAGAACCGATGGGTCAATGGTGGAAACAACCGGACAACGGTCAACGAGTTTTACGGTGCGTGCCAGACGCACAGCCGGAGCAAACCTTTCGAATACGTAAAGGACGAGCCGCCTGTGCTGTTGGGTCAGGATCAGGGAGCCAATCCGGTGGAATACGTCTTGGCTGCTCTGGCAGGCTGCCTGACTACAAGTCTCATCTACCACGCAGCGGCGCAAGGAATCAAGATAGATGAAGTCGAATCGACATTGCAAGGCGACTTGGACGTGCAGGGCTTTCTGGGGCTGTCAGAGAAAGTAAGGAATGGGTACGAGAAGATTGATGTGGCTTTCAGGATAAAGGCGGATGCGCCAGAGGAAAAGCTCCAAGAGCTGGTCGAGCTTGCTCAAAAACGCTCTCCAGTGTTTGACATCATCTCGAATCCTACGCCCGTGCATGTCCATCTGGAAAAGAATTAGGGCAAAACCGGCTGTCGGGATCAGCAGG
>DASUXB010000049.1:0-4920 GCA_036378195.1 Nitrososphaera sp. | reverse complement strand
ATAACGTTCTACGCCATGTACGTCAGCCTTGACGAGTACCAGAGGACAGGCAAGGTCATAATCGGCAAGGTGCTCGTCGACACCGAGTGGCCGGTCCCCGGCGTCGCCAAGCTGGTGACGTACCTCATGATAGTTTCCGTGCTCGCATGGTACTGCGTTGTGAGGCTTGGAGGCGACAAGGTGAGCAGCATACCAAAATGGCTCAAGTCGATACTGCAGATTGTAGTGCTGATAATAGCAGTCGTGGCGCTGTACGAGTTTGTTTACAACTTTATCATCTGGAACTCGCTCATAACCGCTGACGCGATAAAGGGCGTGCTTGACTTTGACAACAAGAGCGTCCAGTATCCCAACCCCGAGACGCCGTGGAACCTGGTGTTTGCGACCAAGATGTCCCTTGCGGCGTTTCTCATAGCGGCCCACGGCTTTTACACCATGTCCAAGCCGGACAGGCGCGACCAACTGCTACAATAGCCACTCTTTCAGCCTGCTTTTCTCAAAGTCTTGCTTTTTCTCGTAGTTCTCTGCGGACGGCGGCTCCAGCCTCACAGCCGGCCCGCCTTCGTGGTAAAAGTCGGCCTCGACAAAGCCGGCCATATTGCTGCCGACTTCCATGAAGCAGAATCCCTGGCCGTTATACGCCGCGGATGATGATAATGACGTGGGTGCGGAGTTTACCTCGTCGATTATCTCCTGCGCCACGACCTTGGCCTGCCCCTCGGCAAAGATGCCTGCCTTGGGCACCGTGACTGCCCCGGATTTCACCTCGGCCACGTCGCCTATCGCAAACACGCCGGGGTGGCCGGTGCGCAGGGTGAGCCTGTCGACAGACACCCACTCGCCCGCAGCAGCCGCAAGGCCGGAGCTCTTTATCACGTCAGGCGACCGGTGCGGCGGGACGCCGGCAAGAACGTCGTACGGTGCCTTTTCTCCGCTTTCAAACTCGATCTCGCCGTCCCTGACTATCTTTGGCTTGCAGTTTGGATGGAAGGAGATGCCGTACTTGGCTATCACGTCCACCACCTCCTTGCTGACCTTGGGGCCCACGACGGGGAGCGCTATTGGCGCCGGCACGTACACGTCCACCTGCACGTTTTCCCGGGTGCCGTTCTTTTCCAGAATGTCGCTTATTATCATGGCAGCTTCGTACGGTGCCGGCGGGCACTTGTAGGGCATACCCATCACCGACAACGCTACCCTGCCCTGCCTTAGCGCAAGAAGTTTCTCGCGCAGCGGCTGCACCTGACCTGCGTCGTACAGGTTGTAGCCCCTGCCCACAAACCCCTCTATTTTTTCAGGAGCAAGCTCGGTTCCAAGCGCAACCACCAGGTAATCATAATCAACCCAGCCGTGTTCTTTGGCCTGCACCCTCTTTGCGGCAACGTTGATCTTGGTCGCTTCGTCGTTGAGGTACTCTATTCCCCGCGCGTTCAGGCCGGCAAGAGGCGCCTGCGGCTCGTCGGGCCTCCTGCTCCCAGCAAGTATCCAGAGGTTGACCAGGCCCATCATGAACGACTTTTTCCTGTCCATGACAATCACGCGGTGGTCCTGTGAGAGGCCCTTTCGCAGCGCGTTTGCGCACGCAAGGCCGCCAAAGCCGGCGCCGAGGATGACTATTTGCTTGCCCATAATGCCAGTAAACAGGTCGCGTTTGGTAAAAACCTTTTAGCATAGTACCTGCACTAGATAGTGCGCACGATGAAAGAAACGGTCGCCGAAAAAATGCAAGATGCGGCCCGGTTTACGTACGACGATGTGGCCCTTGAAAAGATGCAGCGCCGCTTTTCCAGCTATGACGACCTGCTAAGGTACGTCAAGCGCTACGGTATGCACAGGCACTTTGAATGACGTCAGCGCTCTTGCGTAGTCGGCCTCAGCATTATCTCATTTACGTTGACGTAATGGGGCGAATCGACAGCAAACAGGATGGCGTTTGCGATGTCCTGCGCCTTTAGCGACTCCATCTGCTTTGTCGACTCGACGAATTTTGCCAACGACGCGTCGGTGATGCTGTTGTTGAGGTCCGTGTCGACTACGCCCGGCTCGATGCAGGTCACGCGGATGTTGGAGCGCTGGCTGAACTCTTGGCGGAGGCCCTCGCTGAAGGCAGTCACGGCGTGCTTTGTCGCGCAGTAGACGCTTCCCGCCGGAAAGACGACCCTGCCGGCGATGGAAGACATGTTGACAATGTGGCCGGATTTTTTGGCCGTCATGTGCGGTATAACGGCGGCTGTGCAATAGACCACTCCCTTCAAGTTAACGTCTATCATCCTGTCCCACTCGTCGACCTTCATGTTCTTGAAAAACGAAAGTGGCATCAGGCCGGCGTTGTTGACTAGGATGTCGACTGAGCCCCACTTTTTGACCACGGCATCGACAAAAGAGTCGCACTCGGCTTTCTTGGTGACGTCCAGCTTTTGCACGAACGCCTCGCCGCCTGCCTTTTCAATATCTGCTTTCAAAGCGTCAAGCTTGTCCGTGCGCCTTGCGCCGCCGGCAACCTTTGCCCCGGCCCTCGCCAGCGCAAGCGCCGCCGCCTGCCCGATGCCGCTGCTTGCGCCTGTGACTATTGCAACCTTGCCCTTTATCATATTATGAGTGCTGTGATGCAGGATTGTCGTAATATGTGTTAGGCCGGGTTAGATGATCCGTAAGGTGTGTAGTTCTTGTGGCCGGCGGTCATAAATGGACATCATGTGATTACGGACCGACGTTGTACGTCCTTTGATTGATAATACCCATCAACTCAGGTTAGCTTTTTGCATATTGCACGTTTATCGACAGATAGTATGATTCTTGCTTTCTTTTCTTTTGTTTTATAGATAATTTAGTTACTTGTGTTGATAAATATACAGTTTACACAACACTGACTTGCCATGAACATGAAACGAACTTCCATGATAGCAGGCATGTCAGCCATTGCAGCAGTCATTATTTTTGGCGCTGCTGTTGCAGCCTCGCAGAAAAACGTGCAGGCACAAGTAAACCAGAACGAACTCTTTGTGGCGCAAAAGACCGGCGAATCCGCGCCTGACCCGCTTCCGGGACACTCTATGCACCAAGCCGTGCTTGCCTTGCCACCAAGGGACGACGGGATGATATGGGACGGCGACGTCACCTGGACAGCATCCCAGCCAGTAGAAATAGTAGTGCTACATCAATATAACAGCACAGGTGTTGACGACTCGCACGGCGAACCGCTGAATGCGCCATTTGGAGACGGCAAGGTTGCAATCTCGCTGTACAAAACAAACAGCAACACGCCGGCGGCCGGCGGATCAACGCACTTTACTGGATCAGCATTTGCCTTCCACACGCTTAGCGGCAAACCCTTTACCGTGACGTATTCTGTCAAGGCCACCGCCTTGCAACCAAGCGGCTAAGGCCGCTCATCTTTTCTCTTTTTTTTAAACTAGCGTGTGCTGAAAAAGGCGGAGCAGAAAATCTATTACGATCCCGGCTGGTATGCAAAGCATCCGGGATGAGTTATAACACAGAGCTTGCAGACAGGCTCCGCGCCATGCTTGCAGGCCGCAAAGGCTACAGCGAGAAAAAGATGTTTGGCGGGCTGTCGTTTATGATCAACGGCAAGATTTGTGTTTGGATACTCGGCGATGACCTTGCGCTTCGCGCAAGAGCCGGGCGAAACGAAGAGGCGATTGCGCCGCTCCACGCAAGGCCGATGTACTTTGCCGGCAAGCCGATGAAGGGTTTTGTCTGAGTAGGCCCCGGCGACTGGCAGAAAGACGCGGTATTGACAAAGTGCGTCGAAATGAGCATCGATTGTGTTTCCCCCGCTGCCACCGGCAAAAAAAGCGCGGCCGCGCGGTCGAAAAAAAATAGAACAAAGGGACGAAGAAGCTAGCTAGCGCTCCGGTTCCTGCTGTTGCTCCTGCTCTCCCAGGATTTCGCCCGACGAAGTCGCTATCCTGCCGATGAACCCCATCACACCGCCAAAGACAATGTGCAGCGCAAGCGAGCCGGCGAGGATCGTGCTTGAGAGCGCGATTAGTCTTGTCGCAAGCGAATACAGCGGCGCCTGCGGCCCCTGCGCGACTATTCCCTGCAGCATCGGTTGCACCAAGCCAAAGTTCAGCGGGAGAAACAGCACCGCCCACACTGCCACTCCGGTGATGACGCCCGTCGCAAGGCCCTTGGGCACAGAGCTGATGTGCAGCTTTTTCACAGAGTTTGAGATTATCATATAGATTATGCCTATCACCGTGGCAGTCACCATGTGCATGAGAAAGCCGATGTAGACGCCGGCGGAAGGTTCCTGCCCCAACGCCATGCCTATCATCTTGTAAAAGGTGCCTGGCGGAGTCACCAAGGTCGCGTCCACAGCCAGAATCAGCCCAAATATTGCCCACGCGGCGGCCTGGCCTGCGGCTATCCCGGCCTTGACAGAGTCAACTAGGGTTGCTGAATTGATCCTTGTTAACTGCATGTAGTATGTACGTGCTTCAAATATTTTAGGGTACTTACCCGTTTAGTTGTAATATATCATAGACAATTTTGATACAAAATATTTTTATCAACAAATAAACAAAAAATGTGTAAAAATTTTATCAGGAGTGTTTCTGCTCTTCTGCCGGCTGGATTTTCTGCTTCCTTGCCATGAACAAGAGCAGGCCACCAAACATCGCAAGCAGGACCGCTATTCCTTGTCCGCCTCCGAGCGGTATGAGCACGATGTATGCGATGGAAAATGCAAAGCACACGAACGCCTGCATCAAGTAGACATATAGCTGGCGCAGGCCGGTCTTTTTTGCGGCGATGCCTATCGCAAAGAACGCGGCAGTAGGGTAGACTGTGTAAAGCACAAAGTCGACAATGTCAACGCCGTTGTGCGTCAATTGTAGAGAAAAGTATGCAGACTGGGTATTTAATTTTACAGCCGGGCGTGCACCTGCACCGCCG
>DASUXB010000048.1:0-8024 GCA_036378195.1 Nitrososphaera sp. | reverse complement strand
GGCCTTGCAAGGTCGGGCGTGTGCGGGCCGACGATGTGAGGCTCTAGTCTCGACAAGTCTATCTCTATCACCTGATCAAAGTATTTTGCCGGCTCTTTTTCGACCTCCGGGTCTTCGGTCAACAATGCCTTGTGCTTGTTTGCAAGGTCTGCTATGGCGCCCCGGTTTGTCGCGCGCAGGTACGTCTCCATGCGCTCGTCGTACGCAAACACCGAGCAAGTGGCTCCTATCTCTGCCCCCATGTTGGTTATCGTTGCCTTGCCAGTGCAGCTGATTGATTTTGCGCCTGGCCCGAAATACTCGATTATCGCGTTCGTGCCTCCCGACACTGTCAGCTTTGACGCGACATAAAGTATGATGTCCTTTGGCGCGGCCCATCCGTTCAGCTCGCCTTTCAGGTACACGCCTATGCGTTTTGGATAGAGAAGCTCCCACGGCATCCCTGCCATGACCTCAGCCGCGTCGAGGCCGCCGACCCCTATTGCCACCATGCCGAGGCCGCCGGCGTTTGGCGTGTGCGAGTCGGTCCCTATCATGAGGCCGCCGGGAAACGCATAATTCTCTAACACGACCTGATGGATGATGCCGGCGCCCGGCTTCCAGAATCCGATGCCGTATTTCCTGCAGGCGGATTCAAGGAACTGGTACACTTCGTTGTTCTGGACGATTGCAAACCTCGTGTCAGTGGCGCTGTCGACCTTGGCCTGGATGAGGTGGTCGCAGTGGACGGTGGTTGGAAGTTTCACCCTTTTCAATCCTGCCTGCGCAAACTGGAGAATAGTCATCTGGCCGGTGACATCCTGCAGCGCGACCCTGTCAGGGTTGAGGAAAACATAGCTCTTGCCCCTTTCCGGGGCGTAAACATCATTGCCGTCAAGATGGCCCACGAGGATTTTCTCGGCAAGCGTGAGCGGCCTGCCGCCGACTATTTTGCGGAATTTAGCAATATTTGCTTCAAGCTTGGCGTACACGCGGCCTACGAGCTCCGCCGTCGTCTCTATTTTCACTGCTGACAAATAAGGTCAATAGAAAACCGGCAATTTTGGCTATATCTCTTTTGCGTCGCCATCGGCACATTGTTTAATACATGGCCAGCTTGCTTTGAAAAGCAGCAACAGCAGTTGGTCAACAAGTTTGTCTTTGTCATCGCAGGCATCGTCATAGTGATGGCGGTGCTTATTGCATTGCCAAGCGTCAGCCAGCAGCCGGCATCGCAAGACGTCACCATCGAGTACAACAGGCAGCACCTGACAAAGACTGGAGGGGGCCTGCTTGTCACCACGCAGCTTGAAACGCTGACGATAGACAAGGACGGCTCTGCCACGTACACAAAGACGGACCCGCGCCAAAAGAACCTGCCAGTGCCGCAGCAGTTTTCGCTCAGCAGGGACGAGCTTGCCCGCATAAAGGGGCTGGTGCTTGAAACCGGCTTTATGGACATACCAAACACCGACTACCCGCAGTCGCAGAACGCAAGCGACTTTGCCAGCTACACCCTTTCAATAAAGACTCCGGACAGACAAAAGACGGTAAACTGGGTAGAGCCGGCAGCGTACGACGGCACGATTCCGCCGCTAATAACAAACGTCGGCAACCAGCTTGACGGCATAATCGCAAGCAAGGTATAGACTTGCTAGCTAAAACAATATCTATATAACGCATTTTAGCGAATTGCAGTCGTAATGACAATTTCGCTTGTCGCAAGCGAACCGGGAGCAAAGGGCATCAAAGTGGTTGATGCAAACGAAAACGCCAAGACGGTTCGCGGCACCACCCTTCTAAAGCGCGGCTTTGCGCACATGCAAAAGCACGGCGTAGTCATGGACGTGACCAGCGTCGAGCAGGCGCAGATAGCTGAAGAGGCCGGCGCAGTCGCGGTGATGGTGCTGGACAAGCTGCCGTACGACGTGAGAAAGGCAGGAGGCGTCGCAAGGACGGCAAGCATCAAGGTAATAGAGGAGATAATGGATGCAGCCACCATCCCGATAATGGCCAAGTGCAGGATAGGCCACATCGACGAGGCAAAGGTGCTCGAAGTCACGGGCGTGGACATGATAGACGAAAGCGAGGTGCTGACGCCGGCTGACGAGGAACGCCACATCTGGAAGTGGGATTTCACGACGCCATTTGTCAACGGCGGCAAGAACCTTGGAGAAGCCTTGCGCAGGATTGAAGAGGGCGCGGCAATGATACGCACAAAGGGCGAGCCGGGCACCGGCAACGTCGCCGAGGCAGTCACCCACATACGCATGGTGAACAACGAGATCCGCAGGATAAGGTCGCACTACCTCGACGACGACAAGCAGGAGCTGATGAAGGCCGCGCGTGAGCTAAAGGTGTCGTTTGCCATAGTAGAAGAGACGGCGAGGCTCGGCAGGCTTCCAGTGGTGAACTTTGCGGCAGGCGGGATAACGACGCCGGCTGACGCGGCGTTTCTGATGAACCTAGGCTGCGACGGCGTGTTTGTTGGCTCTGGCATATTCAAGTCAGAAGACCCGGCGCAGCGCGCACGCGCAGTCGTGCTTGCAACGACATTCTATGACGACGCAAAAATAGTCAGGGAGGCGCAAAAGATGGTCGACGAGAAAAAGTCGCTGCTTGGCCTTGACACCAAGAACCTAGAACTACGTATGCAGGAAAGGGGACAGTCGGCTTGAGCAACAAGAATGTCACCATAGGCGTGCTTGGATTCCAAGGCGACATCGAAGAAAACGTGGCTGCCACAAGGCAGGCTCTCGACGAGCTAAAGGTCGAAGGCAAGATACAATTAGTAAGGTATGCAGAGGACATTGAGAAAATTGACGCGCTGATACTGCCGGGAGGAGAGAGCACTGTGCAGAGCTCGCTTGCGGCAATCCAGCACTCGCTTCCGGCGCTGAAAAAGCGGATAGCGGAAGGTATGCCGGTGCTCGGCACGTGCGCGGGCATGATAATGCTGTCAAAGAGGGTCTACGACCGCGTCATCGGCGAGACCAAGCAGAAAACGATTGGCAACCTCGACATCGTAATAGAGCGCAATGCGTTTGGCAGACAGAACGACTCTTTTGAGACTGACCTAAAGATGGACATGCTCGGCAAGGACGCGTTCAGGGGCGTCTTTATCAGGGCGCCGGCGGTAAGCGAGGTCGGCAAGGATGTCGAAGTCATAGCAAGGCACGCTGGCAAGATAGTCGCGGTGAGGCAAAAGAACATCATCGGCACCTCGTTCCACCCCGAGCTTGCAGGCGACGCAAGGATGCACAAGCAGATAGTCAAGATGGCGCTTGACTTTCATACAAAGGGCAACGGCAAGTAAAACAAGATATACATATACACATACATTGCCGTGTGGAAATTAGGGAGGAAGATTATTGCTCCAGGTCAAGCAAGATGGTTAATTAGTATCTCTGCCTATCAAAAGGCATCAGGCAAGAGAGCAATCCATTAAATGAAAGTCACAAGCCAGAGGGCGAAAAAAGCAATTCTGACGGCACTAGGCGATGAAGAAATGGTAAAGATTCTGGATTGTGTCATGGATGTATCAAAGTCGGTCAATGACATCATGAGGGAGAAAAACATCCCTTACACAACTACTTATAGAAAGACCAAATGGCTTTTAGACGAGGGACTGCTTGCGGTTTCAAAAATCGAGATTACGCCTGACGGAAAGAAATCCAGCCTCGTGCACACGGTGTTAAAATCCATAGACGTCAGATACAGAAAAGACGACATTTCAATAGAGGCGGAACAAAACTATGATGTCATCAAAAAGATGATGGAAAAATTTTTCTCGATAGATTAGCAGTAGCAGAGAGGGAGGGGCAAAATCACTGTTGTCGTCCTCAAATCTTACGAGCCTACTATTGGCCGGCGGGATGGATATCCCCATTGCCGTTGTTATCGACCAGCTTTTTGACGATCTTGCCTGCAGAGAAGAGTCGGACCCACAAGATCGTTGACAGTATAACGGTTGCCGCTACGTGCAGTTGCGGTCCAATTTCAGCTGGCAAGTTTGCAAACATCGGCATTCCGTGCAATTCCAATACTTCGCCAAGGGCATAAACTCCAGCAAACACGGCTATTTGCGATTGAAAGTTCTTGATGCTCTTGGTCTTTATCGCAACCAGAGCAAATACAGCCAATGACGACAGGAAAAGGATCGTCGTGAGCATACTTGCAGAGAAGAGCAGGTCGGTGGCATCAACGTCGCCCATACTGATGGCGGGGCTATTGTCCAACAGGATCGACTCTCTCTTGTTTCGTCATTTTCCTTCTAGTGATCAGGTAGGCTATGGCTGCAGAGAACATTATTGCAGCAGATAAAGGCTCCAGAACACCCTTTGACAAAAGGGTCATTCCGGCCATGCCAAGCAGGTGATAGGTCCCCTGAATCAAGACAAAGCCGGCAAGCATGAGCATCACGGTCCTTAGAGGGTTGCCGGAACTGTTTCTCGATTTTGCCAGAAAGTAGATCGGGACTGCCGACGAAGCAAAGTACGCGACGGCATCAATCAGATGATAATAATATTCGGATTGAATCAATTTGTCCGGCATCTACCAAGCTTCTTTTTGCTTTCGTACACGTTTCACAAACACATTATAAAAATAGATCCACGATATCCAGAAATGAATTTCAGCGCTAAAATTCACAGGAGGATTTTGTCCCTAATTTTATAATTCAATAATCATGTTTTGAAAATGAGGTAATTTGAAACCTACGCAAACAAGAAAATCCGTTGTAATTATTGCAGCCACAGCAGTTGCTGCAATAATAGCAGCCGCAGCAATCACTGTTGGAGCCGGTGGCTATTTCACCAGCGGAGCCACGGTTGGAAGCGGCATAGGGAACAACCAAGAAGCCAACGCAGCGACGGTAGCGGGCACCAGCAGTCTGGCTCCAGCAAACCGGACATTTTGGATAGACACTGTTCACCTTGATGGCACGACGAACATACACGGAGACGGCAAACACCCGCCAGAAGCATTCCCCGTCAACGCCACTTATCCAAAGGGCGGAGGGTTCGTGCTGACGCCTCCAGACAAGAACGGCACATGGAATTTCAGGTCATTCACGTTCTCCACTTCGCAAATAGTCGTCTACCAAGGTGACAGGGTCACGCTGAACTTTGTTGGAGTGCAGGGGCCCAGCCACATGATCGAAGTCGAAGGGATTGCAACGTTTCCACTCACAAGGGGAGAGATCCATTCCGTGACGTTCACAGCAGACAAGGCAGGCACGATGAGCTACACATGCCATGTCCACATGCCAAACATGCGTGGCGAAATTCTGGTACTTCCAAGGCCAACAGGCAGTAGTGCCACATAGATGCCGCCTAGGATGGCGGAAATCTTTTCCTCCTTTTTTTGTGTGACGATCCTTTGGTGAGTCTGAAAGACTGGTCCATTAGGACAAAAGGATTGAAACCGGGCTGTTTTCTCTTTAGCAGAGAGAGAGAGAGAGAGAGGAGTCCGTTGATATATGCGTCGCGACAAGACATTCTTCGCAACATAAAGTGATGCGGGATGGAGAGCAGCATGGAGCGGAAAGAAACGCCATCGAGATCCATGATTTGGTCAAGACTTATCAAGGGAAAAACGTCCGCGCGGTGGACGGCGTCAGTTTTTCGGTGACGCGCGGAGAAATATTTGGCCTCCTTGGGCCAAACGGCGCCGGCAAGACCAGCACCATCAAGATGATTGTCACGCTTGCCAGACCCACTTCAGGCAGACTGGAGGTTTTTGGAGTTGACGTCTCCAGGTCGCCCCAGACAGCGAGGGGTATGCTGGGATACGTGCCCCAGAGCATATCCGTCGACGCTGACCTTACCGCGTACGAGAACCTGCTAATCTTCTCCAAACTCTCGTATGTGAGCAAACAGGACCGCGAGGGGAGGATACGCGATGCGCTGCAGTACATGGGTCTCGCAGAAAGGGCAAACGACCTTGTAAAGCGTTTTAGCGGGGGTATGATGCGCAGGCTGGAAATAGCCCAGGCGCTTGTCAACCGGCCAAAAGTATTGCTCTTGGATGAACCGAGCATAGGACTTGACCCCGCGTCAAAGAGGCAGGTGTGGAAGAGCATCAAGCAGTTGAGGCAGGACTATGGCACCACCATCCTGATTACGACCCACGACATGGCAGAGGCGGACGCCTTGTGCGACAGGGTAGCCATCATGTCTGCAGGCAAGATAGCGGTTCTGGGAAACCCGGCCGAACTGAAAAGGACCGTGGGAGGCGGCGACAGGGTGACTGTGAATCTTGCATCTCCAGTCCGCCTGCATGACATGGGATTTCTGGCAAGCCTGGGCAAGGTCGTCGCATCGGCAGCAGGGGATGATGATGACAATGATGTGGACGGAACGCACACTGTTCAGATTCTGGTGAAGGACGGAGAGGAGGCCATACCACACATCACGGATTCCTTTCGGAGCAACGGCATCAGGATTGAATCCATTTCAGTGAGCAAGCCGACCCTGGATGACGTTTTCATGAAGTATGCCAACAGGAGGCTTGACGGCGACGCGGAAGAAGCGACGATCCCTGCCAGAAGCAACAACAACAGTTCCAGCAGCGCAAGGCGCGACTATGTGAGACACGCAAGATGATGAATAATAATAATATCAGCATCAGAAGAAACGTCGGAAGGTTCCTCCACAGTTCCATTACCGTGGCGGAAATGGAAGCGCGTAAGATACGCCACGATTCTACAGAGCTGTGGACTAGGGTCGTGCAGCCCGCGCTTTGGCTCCTGATCTTTGGCACGACTTTTAACAGCATCAGGGCCCTGCAAATAGGCGGCGACTTTTCCTACCTCCAGTTCATCACGCCGGGAATCCTGGCCCAGTCGGTCCTTTTCATAGCGATTTTTTACGGCATCACCGTCGTCTGGGAGCGCGACGTGGGAATCTTTACCCGGCTCTTGTCCACGCCATCGCCAAGAGCGTCCATAGTCCTGGGCAAGTCCCTTGCGGCCGGCCTGAGGGGGATTTTCCAGGCCGCGATGATATTCGGGCTGGCGCTCTTGATCGGAGTCAGGATAAGGCTCGACCCGCTCGACATCCTGGGGGTTTTTGCCGCGGTGGTACTGTTTGCCATGTGCTTTTCCAGCCTGTCCATGCTCCTTGCCTCGTACATGAAGACTCGCGACAGGATGATGGGAATTGGCCAGGCACTGACAATGCCTCTTTTCTTTGCAAGCAATGCCATCTACCCCATAGCCGTCATGCCGGCGTGGCTCCAGTACGTGTCGGTTGCAAACCCGCTGAGCTATGTCGTAGACGCGATCAGGGCAATGCTCATCACCGGCGACTATGCAAACCTGCCGGTTGACATAGCGGCGCTTTTCATTGCCACGGCCGCATTTGTAGCGCTTGCTTCCGTGTCGATAAAGAAGCTGCTGGAATAATAAAAAAAGCAAAAAACGTCGTCTTGGCCGTTAGAAATGCAGTGGCAGTATGAATTCTCACTGGTGATAGGGGTGCTTTTGGCTGGATACAAGATCCGGGCTTGGTATTGATGATGATTTCTTTTCCTCTTCTTTCAAGCCTCGCAAGTGAGTGAGGTCAGGGTCGAAGAACAGATCTACCATCCAGTCAAGCGCCACCCTCAGCCTCTTCTTGAACATCGGAAGCTTGTTCAGGTATACCGCCCTCCAGACGCACCATATCAGAAAACCCGAGAGGTTTACGCTCCCTATGCTGGCTATTGCAGAACTGCTGCCTATAACGGCCATCCGCGCGTCTCTGGAATATTCGAATCTGCGCAGTCTTGCAGATTTTTCTTCTTCAAGAGCGCTCGCTATGTTTTCTGCCGCGACCTCTGCTTCTCTGAGCGCGTGCTGGGCCGTCGGAGGGAAAGGCTCGCCGGTGACTTCATCTATGATGCAGGCGCAGTCGCCGACAGCCCAGAGCTCTTCAAATCCCTTGACGCGCATAAAATTATCGACCATCAACCTCCCCGACGGCACCATCTTCTCGCAGGGCATACCTGCCGTGACAGGATTTGGAGAGATGCCCGCAGTCCATATTACGGTAGAGGCAGGAAGC
>DASUXB010000047.1:0-7236 GCA_036378195.1 Nitrososphaera sp. | reverse complement strand
TTCATGCGCGAGCAGAGCCAGACCATAGCAGATTAGCTAGCTTTGTACAAGCGACCTTGCAAGAAGGAGCAGGTTGCGCTTACGCTCCCTTAGCCTCCGTACAGAATAGGGAAGCCACTGGCTTCCGTACGGGATGTATTCCGAGACCGGCAGGCCCCTTGAGATCAGCCGCGACTTTAGCTCGTCGCGGATTCCCATGAGCATCTGGAATTCGCAATTGTCTGCATGAAGATTGATAGCTTCATTCACAAGTCTGTCGTCGTGGGTGGCGACTGCGAAAAATCTACCGCCTTGTGCAAGCATCTTTAGCAGGTGCGAGTAGTTGCGGTCGACCTCTTCTGTAGTGGCAAAGGCGTGCTCCTCCGGCTCGTGGTACGCGCCCTTGACCAGCCTGACCTTGCCCCCGTGCTCTATTATGTGCAGGATGTCCGCGCCGCTCCTGCGTAGGTACGCCTGTATCGCCACGCCCGTCATGGGATGGTCCTTCAATACCTCCAGGTAGATGGTTATCGTGTCCTCTGTGAATTTCGCCGACTCCATATCAATCCACAGAAACTGGCCCAGCTCGCTCGCCTTTTTCGCAAGCAGGAAAAAGTTTCGCAGGCACGTGTCATAGTCGACTGCAAGCCCAAGCTGTGTCGGTTTGGCAGACACGCAGCCCCTGATGTTCTTTGTTTTCATCAGGTCCATCAGCGAGAGGTATTCTCTGACTGCAAGCTCGACTTGTGTTTTGTCGCCAGCGTCCTCGCCGAGAAAGTTGAGTATCGCCGAGATGCCCCGCCTGTTGGCATCTTGGGCAGCGACTGTTGCGTCGTCCGCAGAGTAGCCGGCGACCCATTTTTTTGCGACACGGAACAGCAGCCTCTCCATGAGGGCAGAATCATATCTGTGCGAATGGAGCGTCTGCGCAGTCATGGTACACCTACCCCTTTCATCGATATAATTATTCGTCAGCAGGAGAAGGGACACGCATCAGCGCATGGATTTGAAAGCAAAAAGCCGTCAATAATCTTAAATCTGTTTTGTAGATAATTGTAAAACATGACCCTGAAAAACGCGCAATTTGCAGCCGCGACCGAAGGCGACCCCCGCTGGGCGTCAGTCGTCACCCGCGACCATGGAGCAGACGGCGCGTTTTACTACTCTGTCAAGACCACTGGCGTGTACTGCCGTCCTTCATGCCCCTCCCGCCTGGCAAAGCCGGAGAACGTCCGCTTTCATGCGACGCGTCAGGACGCCGAGAAGGCCGGCCTGCGCCCCTGCAGACGCTGCAAGCCCGACCAGCCCATGCTGGCAGAACAACATGCGGCCAAAGTCGCTCTAGCCTGCCGGCTCATCGAGGAGTCAGAGAGCGCGCCCAGCCTCAAAGAGCTGGCAAAGAATGCAAAAATGAGCACGCACCATTTTCACCGCGTGTTCAAGGCAGTAACCGGCCTCACGCCGAGAGAGTACGCGATGGCACACCGCGCAAAGCGCGTCCGGGATGAACTTGGTCGCACCGGCACGGTGGCAGAGGCCATCTACGGCGCAGGATACAGATCTAACGGGCGGTTCTACGAAACTTCTAATAAGGTGCTGGGCATGACGCCTTCAAGCTACCGCGCCGGCGGCGCAAGAACAGATATACGCTTTGCAGTGGGCGAATGCTCACTCGGGTCTATCCTCGTCGCGCAGACCGAACGGGGCGTCTGCGCAATCCTTCTGGGCGACGATCCAGACGAACTGGCGCGCGACCTGCAGGACATGTTTCCCCGCGCAAATCTCATCGGCGGCGACGCAAAATTCGAGCAGGTCATCGCAAAGGTGGTCGGCTTTATCGAGGCGCCGGCGCTCGGGCTTGACCTGCCGCTGGACATCCGCGGGACTGCGTTCCAGCAGCGCGTCTGGCAAGCATTATGCGAAATCCCGGCCGGCTCGACTGCAAGCTATGCCGACATCGCAAACCGCATCGGCTCTCCAAAAGCGGTCAGAGCTGTGGCCCAGGCGTGCGCTAAAAATTCTCTTGCGGTGGCAATCCCGTGCCACCGTGTCATAAGAAACGACGGCGCGCTGTCGGGCTATCGCTGGGGCGTGAAGCGAAAGCGTGCGCTCTTGAAAAGAGAAAGGCGCAGGGATTAAGAGAATCTCGCGGCCGATTTCGGCATGTCAGTATAACCAAATACATGCTGCGGTTAATTCGGTGCTGGATTGCAGATCGCATGGATGGGCTAATGCCATATCTTGCGAAAGCGGTCAGCTTCTACGGAACCAAGGGTATTGCCGCCCGGAATGTTTCTCAGTAACGCAAGTCACTTCGGATTGTCTCTCCTGCCGCCGTCCTATTGTTGCGGTATGTTGTGTTGACATTTGCGAAAGAAGGGAAATAAGAGAATAAAAGCACGAAGAAAAACCGTATTGAGCAGCTTATAATTTCTATATGTATTATGATCAGGAATGTAAGTTCTATCTGATTTTTTCGATTAGTGTCCGCATATTAACTTAAATATTTACTTTTTCAGTATTTTATGAATGTTCAAGCATTTTGTGACAAGTCCCGTAGAACAAAGGAAAAGTAAACCCAACCCTTTCTATTGCCATACCTGTTCAGAAATTGCTACAACAAAGGCATTCTTTCAAGAAAAAGATGTGATTGTAATGCGGAGATATTGTGACAGCTGTTTGTCCAAGGCAGAATACGACGTCCCTTCACTTTGAAAGAAAATCTTCGCAAGTTAGCATGTATCGACGAGATCCTCCTTTTTTCTTTCTTGAACGCCATTATTTCATGATGGATTGGCGGCTATCAACAGCTGTGATAACAGTAAGTACCTAGCCTTTGTAGGCTCGTACGCAAAAATGAACGTATAATTATCAAGGTGCGGCAAGTGCCGTGGTGATGACGATAATAAGCGCCCTAAAGGATGCCTGCCGGGAGGTTCATGCCCACACGCGAGGCATCGCCGGGACTGTGCAGGGCAACAGGCAGGTAGGAAGAGGGGCAGGAGGTGACATTTCGCGGCGAATCGACATCTTGGCTGAAAAAACAGCCATCGAGGTCTTGAGAAGACGAGGCATCGATTCTACGATTATTGGCGAAGAATGCGGAAGGATTGAAGGAAAAAAGACCGGCGTCGTAATAATGGACGCAATCGACGGAACAACTAATGCGTCGCGACGGATCCCCTTTTACTGCTGTTCGTTAGCGTATGCGACTGATTTTCGGCTTTCCACTGTTACGCACGCTGCTGTGATAGACCTTGTCAGCGGAGACCTCTACTACGCGTCAAAGGGCAGGGGTGCATTTTGCAATGGAAAAAGGATCAAGGTAAGGGAGGCCGGCGAGGACACTGTTGTTTCAATGAATGTGTCCGGTATTGATGATGACATAATTAGAAGGCTGTCGCCTGTAATGAGTAAAGCAAAACATGTACGGCTCTTTGGCGCAGTTGCCTTAGAGATGTGCTTTCTTGCGCGCGGATGGCTTGATGCATCTCTTGACCTTCGTGGCAAGATACGGCCGACAGACATTGCAGCTGCTTATCTAATCATAAAAGAGGCAGGTGGAAAACTCTACTCTGAGGATGGCAAGGAACTTGATGCAGGCCTTGACACCAGGACACGCATGTCGTTTGTAGCACTTGCCGAGGACAATACCAACGGCATATTATACAGTCTTTCTGAATCAATTTTCAAGAATAGTTAGTGAATAATTTGTTGGGAACCTTGCTACATGCTCATTATTCCTCACATCTGACTCGCTGGAGAGCGACTTAGGAGTGGCTCATGAGCTTGAGTGAAAAGGAGATCGTTTAGATGTTCTCAATGCGACTACGGACACTTATTGGAAATCTCTTTCAGGTGCGCCACATTCTCTAGGTTAGTTGGAGCTCCACTATCGCAACGAGCTGCATCTTCGCCGATGGATATTGGTTGATCTAACCAGCAGGATAATCAGACCTTACATCCACTGCAACGCCCTTGGAAACAGTGACAACATAGCCAGATATGATAGGGAGCGAGGTCTCGTTCAGTCGCCTTGCTAGTTCTCTCGGCACAAAGACTTGACCATCGACAACAGTAGATGCTGCAGGAGCAGAGCTCGGGATTTCTTCTGGCAATGGCATAGAGGACGGCCACTGTATAATTGATTCAGATTGTATGGTCCATGATAGAGCGACCGCGCCCGAGATTGAGGCAATAGTAGCTGCTCGAGAAGGAACGCTCATTACCGGAGCATGGGCAGTTTGGCTAGTTGCATTTTGCGGCATTAGCGCCGCAAATACCGCATCCTTTTGTTCAATCTCGTGCATTTCAAGGCTGGATATCAATGGGCGATTGCGCCTTTTAGATGGATCTTTGTACTTTTCGTCGAGTGCATTTCGGATAGTACGGCCTTTGACGGCGCCCCTTAGCTCACGAGTCAACCTGCTGGATATGGTGTGGGGTTCTATGCCCATTTTCTCGAGATGTTCTGCTGCATCTTTGACCACTACTCGAATCATCTCTCTGTTCCAATAATTGATAGAGTCAATAGTTTTTCGAGTGAGGTCAAAGGTTGCGCCGACGTTATTGCAGGAGCCCAGGCTATCATGAAAACTCGATAGTGGCTCGTCCGTGAAGAGCTCGATTCTCTTTCTTTTACCCGCCATGGTGACCCATACCTCTTGGTCTGAAAGCGTGTACTCGGCTCGTAGTAGATGGTGTCAGGACAAGAACATAGGTAGGAAATTGCATCCGAGATGTCGTTAAATGAAAATTCATGTTTTTTGCGGTCGTCTGACCGGCTTTTTTAGACATATGCCTGCTGTGAGGGATGCATTAAAAATCATTACTCTTTCTCAATCTCGTTGGCAAATTTCCCACAATAGGGGACGTCATATGATAAACAGGACGATTTCTTTTCTCCTATTGCAGCACAAGGGACACAGCCGCTACCTCCAGCTTGTGTCGATAAAAGTAACTCTGTGAAGGCAGGAAAGGCATGCATATGCACTTGGGAGTCGCCGCACGCCAGAGCATGCTCAAAGAATGATCGTAAAGGTAGCTTGGCGCCGTGACATAATAATCTACAAAGATTTGTGTGACTTTCATGAGATAGGGTGGCTCAGGCCAGTTCTACGCTGCCCGTCGGCAGTTTTGCGGCAGATAACTACAACCTTCTCGTGAATAGACAAATGCCTGCATTTGCATACATTACACACATGGAAAAAGCGCAGGTGATGACTTCATAGATGTCTAGACTGACGCCAGAAATGGAAAAGAAGATCATGGACTTATACGACAAGGACCCTTCATACAAAAGGGTGGCAGATGAGCTCGATATGGACTGGAGAGCAGTAAAGCGCGTGGTTTTACGGTCAAAGGCCGCGGCCTCAAGAACGTTTGATGGCGCTCCAGCACCTGTGGACTCAAAGTACCTTGGTGCGGCAGAACCTGAACGCGGGAAGCAGGCACCCAAGTCAGTTACTGAGCACATTAGTGCTGATGTCGATGCAAAGACAGATGGTCACTCAAGTGAGCAACTGGCTAGTGCAGGCAGCCGCAAGGAAGAGAGTGAAAATACTATAAAGGCTGCCATACCGCCGGCGAATGAGATCTTTAAGGTAATGTATACCGCGTTCGGGCAGGGCAAGCGGCCGGACGAAGTCGTGGCCCTTTACGCTCTCGACCCAAATTTTGTCCAAGAACATTACCAGAAGTTCCTTGAGATGCGACGGTGCAATCCTCTGGCATTGCAGTCTATGATCCTCGACGTCCTCGATGCCCGCTCCCCATCGTCATCACTCCAGCAATATGTTGTGAAATTCGACAAACAAGGCTATCTCACTAATAAGGATGTGATAGGATTAATGAGAGCCGCATTAGCCGACCACGAGAAGGAGTCGGTGTCAAGACTCTTGAGCAAACCTGAAGAGGCTCCTCCTGCAGGTTGGCTCAAATGGAGCTGCAGGATATGCGGAGAGGTTCTCTCTCTTATGTCCCATTATACCGACGAGGGCAGAAGGATAGCTACGGCTATGAGCAAGCAGGATGGATTATGTTTTGACTGTGCAGACCGGGTGCTGGCGCGTACTCGATCCCAAGGATTCACCATGAGAACCGGAATTTACTAGCCAAAGCTAAGTTAGGAAGAGACCTGATATTTTTTGAAATAGGCTTCTTTACTGGTAAAAAGGGTTTAGAGAGAAGACAATAGATTCAGTTACGGCGCAGAAACGCACAGTTATTATGAATACTCGAACCCGGGTCAGAGGAGTGACAGCCTCTCAAGTCAAGAATTTTTTAACTTGGAAGATTTCAAAAATTATTTGAAAGCGTCTGGAAAGAGAAATGCCAAACAGATTTTCCTAAAGTCCAAGAAATACGGCTATATCCTTCAGACAAAGAATGCAAGCGAATTACTCGCTTTCTCTAATCACAAAAGAAGAGGAATCATGGAGGCGCTAGCCTGCCTCTCGAAGTATCTTGGGATTTACCCAACATTCAAGGAGATAAAAGAGAGCTATCATCTAAAGTGGTCCAGCGGTGATAGTCTAGACGCTTTGACCAAGAGAACAGATACGGTCTCTCTAATGATGCATGTTGATGCCAAGCTACTCTACGATGCATATGAGGCAGAGGTAGAAGATAAAATCGAAAAAGAAGAACTGGGAGTAAAGGAGGGCTACTATGGCAACCTGCCAAATTTCGTAGTCAGGCTATCATGTATTCATAGGATAGCAAGACTAACCGCCTCAGAAATTAGAGCCTACTATGATGCCACTTTAGGAGTAGACAAGGAAGATGTCGTATGGGCTATAGAGTACGTAAAGAAACGGCTTGCGACCTTTGAAGAAGTAATCACAATGATGAGTGCTCCACGTCATGCTTCCATGAATTCTATTGAGGAACCGCTTGAAAGAATTTTCAGATTCATTGCAGAGGCGAAGACAAATGGCATAAGCAGAAGCGAGCTGAGTAAGAAGTCAAAGTTAGATACAAAGACGCTTGATGCCCTTGTAGATATACTACTCACTCAAGAAAGAATCGAAGGGGAGCCTCACCATACTTCTGGCCGTCCTAGCATGCTCTACAAGGTCACAGGGATTCCCCACAGGTAGAGCACATGGACATTTGTGAGTGCTACGATAACTCCAAAGAATAGGACAGATATCCTAGAGGGGGAACAGTTCCCTACTTAGACCAAAAGTGATTTATTTTTCTATAACAGAATTCTATATTAATTGAGCAAATCTACTGAAAGCAAGTTGTCTTTAG